>JAEZWY010000093.1 GCA_023442905.1 Bacillota bacterium
GGGTGAAATTCCCGATCGGCGGTAAAGTCCGCGACTCCCATTTGGGACTGATCTAGTGAAATTCTAGAACCGACTGTAAAGTCAGGATGGAAGAAGATGGGCGAACAAGGGCTGTTTGTCTATACTCTTTTTACCTTGAAGGTGGAAAGAGTTTTTTTATTTCCACTTTTGAGTGCCGACCCATGAAGTAGAAAAGGAGAGAATTTACATGGGAAAAAATCACACTAAGGAAATCGTATTGGTCGCAATTGTTGGGGCATTATCATTTATTTTAATGTTTATTGGTTTTCCAATCATCCCTGCATTACCATATTTAAAGGTAGACTTTTCACTGGTACCAATCTTACTTGTCGCTTTTATATCGGGACCCAAAAAAGCGACTGCAGCTAGCTTAATTGCAAATGGCTTACATTACATTTACACTGGTGGTGAGATGGGTATTCCAATAGGAGACGCTACTGCCTTTATCGCTACTATAGCCTATATCTTACCGATATACTATTTATTAAAAGATCAAATGGTAACAGTATATTCAGGTAGAAAGTCAGCTAAAGAAATGAACTTTGCAAAAACAATTGTTGCATATTTGGCAGCTACTCTTTCTTTAACGATTGTGATGACTATCTTAAACTACCTCGTGATTACGCCATTCTACATGCAAGTAATGAATTTTGATGTCGGCAATATGCAAACATATATCTTAGCGGGTATCATCCCATTCAATCTGATCAAAGGGGTATTGGTTTCACTATTAGCACACTTTGTCTTAGTTCAAACTTTACCTACTTTAGTCAGTCGCTTTGGCACACGTGAATATTCACACCATTAAAAGTGAAGATAGGATCATTTTCTGGTATGATAGAAGTCAGAGAAGGTTTTTAAAAAATATTATATAGGAATTTTGGAGGGGTAAGATTGGATACTTTATTAATGGCAATTGCTTTTAAAGTCCAAGACCTACCCCCCAATTCTGTATACCAAGTGTTGATTGGCAAACGAACTGCCACAACACTTTTTTTTGCTTTTACCAATCATTTAACCGCTTATCTGGGCCTGTATCCTAAACTTCAAAAAAATGTATGGTTGTCTTATACCCAAAACGTGGATGGTTATGTTTCAATAGAAGCAATTTTCCGCCAAGATAATCATTCAGATTTTATGCAGTTAATTTTTGATAAAATACTATCAAGTCGAAATGGATTAATTATTGCAAACCATCACCACAAACACCATTTAGCCTTTAAATTACTGTTGCAAGTATTATCTAATAATCTAGCTGAAAATCCACATTATAGTCCAATTATCCAAGATTTAGATATTCAACAGTTAATCAAAAATTTTATATTAATGATAAAAAGGGCATATACAGATAAAGCTGATTTAACAGCCATAGGTCATAGCCTTCACCGGCAATTAATCAAGGAACTTTCCGCCTTTCCCGACCAAGCAGCCCTGCTATTCCTTGAGCAGTTTGAAGGCACTCAATTACCAGCACAAACCCTTGAACAATCAGCTGAAAGTCATCAGATTTCTAAACGAGCAGTTGCCATTACACAACAAGCTGTGATGGACCAGCTCTATCGAAACTGGCTATATGGAGAGACTTTAGATGATAGCTCCCAATGGCTTCAAGTATTCGCCCAAGGTCTTTTTACCCAGTTTCCAATTTGGAATCAAACAACGCAAGAAACTTTGGATATGTTCAATCAAGGGAGCAGCTTGGAACAAATTGCGCATAAAAGACGACTTAAACTTTCCACAATTACAGAACATATCATTGAAATTTCTTTGAGTAATCCTAAAATCATTGAACCCTTGGTAGTTGAGTTACTAGACTTAAAGGATATTGGCATCTTCATAACGACAAAACCGTATGCAACATATGAAGCCTTCAAGGATAGATTTGGAGAAAAAGCTTATTGGTTATATCGCTATTGGCATATTGTATACCAGAAAGGAGATCACAATGATCAATTGGCATCAACGCCTTGAAGAAATAACAGGTTATCAAGCTTTTAAGCCGGGACAATTGCCTAGTCTAGAGGCATTAGATCGTCAAGAAAATGTGATTGCTATCTTACCAACCGGTGGAGGAAAATCCTTAATTTACCAAATCCATCAATATCATGAAAAGGGCATTACACTAATCATTTCGCCATTGATATCCTTGATGCAGGATCAAGTAAGTCAGTTGCAACAAATGGGTTTAGGTAGAGGCATTGCCTTAAATTCTACCTACAATCGTCAAGAGCAAGACTATATTTTAAACCATTTGCCTGATTATCAATTTTTATTTCTATCACCGGAAATGCTGCTTAAAGAACCAGTAATGCGTGCGTTACAACAAATGCATATTCACTTGTTGGTTATTGATGAAGCGCATTGTATTTCTCAATGGGGTTACGATTTTAGACCGCAATACACCGAATTGAAAAGTGTACGTCACCACTTAAATTATCCTAAGACATTGGCTTTATCTGCTACAGCTAATCGGACAACATTAGCTGATATTCAATCATATCTATTTGAAGGAGATGAACCCGTTCAACTCATCAAAGAATCAGTAGATCGGCCCAATATCTTTTATCTATTTGATGAAATCGAAGATGACGAAATAAGAATAAATAAGCTACAAGACTGGTTAGATATGTTACCTAAACCAGGTATTGTTTATGTTCATCATAAAAGTGAATTAGAAGAACTCAACCAATGGATGAAGGACCATACAGATTTACGGGTAGCTTCTTATCATGGAGATAGAAGTCTAGAGGACCGTCATATCATTCAAAGTCAATTCCTTCAGGATAAATTAGACGTCGTTTTTG
>JAEZWY010000151.1 GCA_023442905.1 Bacillota bacterium
GGGTGAAAAAGGAAAAAACAAAAATGAAAGGATGATGCAATCTATTAGAGGTCTAGATTGCCTCAAAAACATTATAGCATGGTTCAAATAAAAATGAAAGCCTTTTTATGAAACGTTTTCAATGTTGATATTATAGGATTTTCCTATCATTTGTGATCAGTTAGCTGATTAGACTAAAAATTCGTATAAGGTTGGATTTTCCGATACAGAAATATAATTGGCATCGAAATTTTTCAACCTTTCTAATAAACCTGGTAAGGTTTCATAATCACCCAGCAAGATGCCGACTAGGGCTGGGCCATTTGAGCGAGAAATTTTCTTAGTATATTCAAACTTAGCGATATCATCGTCTGGCCCCAAAACGTCCGTTACAAATTCTCTTAATGCACCCGGTCGTTGCGGGAAATTCACTACAAAATATTGTTTAGTTCCTGAATAAATCAATGCTTTCTCCTCAATTTCGGCCATACGGTTAATGTCATTATTCCCACCAGAAATGATGCAGACGACTGTTTTACCAACTAGGTCGTCACCCATATTATCTAAGGCAGATACAGTCAAAGCACCTGAAGGTTCAGCTACAATGGCTTGTTTGGTATACAAATCAATGATTGTCCCCGCAATCTTACCCTCTTCAACGGTTTCAAGACGGTCAATATTATCTTTAGCGTATTTGAAGGTGATATCTCCTACCTTACCAACTGCTGTACCATCCGCAAATTTATTCACTTTCTCAAGCGCTGTCGGCTGACCTTGGTCAAGGGCCAGTTTCATGGACGCTGCACCGGCTGGTTCAACGCCAACAATTTTGGTTTCAGGCATAGCTTCACGGACATAAGCTGATACACCAGAGATCAATCCACCCCCACCGATGGGCACTAAAACATAGTCTGCAGTTTCCCCGTCGGCAGTTAGGCTGTGGTGGATTTCAACAGCTAATGACCCTTGGCCTGCAATGACATTTTCATCATCATAAGGCTCAATAAAAGTCATCTGGTGTTCAGCACCATATTCATGCGCAGCATGGTTACAGGCATCAAAGGTATCTCCTTCAATCACAATATTCACGTAGTCACCGCCAAAGTATTTTACTTGGTTAATTTTTTGAGCGGGTGTCGTATTCGGCATATAAATCGTTGCCATCACTTGTTTTTCATTACAAGCAAAGGCTACCCCTTGGGCATGGTTACCGGCTGAGGCACAGATAACACCTTTAGCTAGATCTTCTTCACTGAGTTCACTAATTGAATAGTAAGCGCCCCTTAATTTAAATGAACGAACAACCTGTAAGTCCTCTCGTTTCAAGTAAATATTGGCTTGGTACTTCTCAGATAAGTATTGATCATATTGTAAAGGTGTCTGCTTGACGACCGACTGTAATTTTTTATAGGCACTCAGTACCTTCTCCTTATTGACGCGTTTGACCATGTAGTCTCCCTCTTTCATCTTGACCCTTTTTTACATAGCTTTAGTTATTTGTATCTACCGCATTTTCTTTAACAAACGGCATCATTTCGCGTAAGCGACCACCAACTTCTTCGATTGGATGTCCTTGCTCTTTTTCACGCATAGCATAAAAGTCTTTAAAGCCGTTATCGTAATCATCAGTGAAGCGTTTCGCAAATGAACCATCTTGGATATCCGCTAAAACAGCTTTCATACGGTCCTTAACATCTGGTGTAATTAAGCGTGGACCTGATACATAGTCCCCAAATTCTGCAGTATTAGAACATGATTTACGCATGTGGTCCATACCACCTTCATATAATAGGTCTACAATCAATTTCAATTCATGCATTACTTCAAAGTATGCAATCTCGGGTTGGTAGCCTGCTTCAACTAACGTTTCAAAACCTGCTTGGATTAAATGCGTTGTACCACCCATTAATACCGTTTGTTCACCGAATAAGTCAGATTCTGTTTCTTCACGGAAGTCTGTTTCAATAATACCTACACGTGTTGCCCCAATACCATCTGCCCAAGACATGGCTAAATCGCGTGCTGTACCTGTTGCATCTTGGTATACAGCAAATAATGATGGTACCGCGGACCCTTTGGTAAATTCGCGGCGAACCAAGTGTCCTGGTCCTTTAGGCGCAACCATGAATACATCAATTGAAGCATCCGGTTGGATATTTTTAAAATGAATATTGAAACCATGCGCAAAAGCTAAGGCATTTCCAGCTTCTAGATTCGGTGCAATTTCATTAGCATAAGTATCTTTTTGAATTTCATCTGGTAATAAAATCATGATGACATCTGCTTTTTTAGTCGCTTCAGCAACTGAGTAAACATCAAATCCATCATTACGCGCCCGGTTAGCTGAACTACCTTCACGGATTCCGATAATGACATTTTGACCATTGTCTCGTAAGTTCTGCGCATGGGCATGCCCTTGTGAACCATAGCCGATGACAGCGAGTTGTTTACCTGATAATGCATTACTGGTCATATCTTTTTCATAGTATACTTGTGCCATAATTTTTGCCTCCATATATATTCTGTCATGTGTCCTTGTATTAATGTTTTAAAAATAATTTGCTTATCCAAGTTCAGATGGGTCTAATTGTTGCGCACTCACCACATCAACTTGCTTTAATAATTGTCTGGTCAAAAGGGTCGCTGCATCTAAATCTTGAAAGTTAATACCAATCGTAATATAGGAAATCGCTGGATCCTCCGTACCCGCTAAGGTTAAGGTATCAATGTTATAACGTGGCTTGAGAACAACTTGTGTCACCCGGTTTAAGACTCCCGGTCTATTCACTACCTTTAATTGAATAAATTGAAAGATCATGACAAGCCCTCCATTTCATTATTTGCCTTACCAGAAGGTACCATTGGGGTAACTCTCTCATATTTATCGATTAAGACTTCTAAAACATAAGCCCCATCATAAGCCAACATCTCATCAATCGCCGCTTGCATGTCTTCTGGTGCCGTCACCTTAGCCGCCTTCACGCCTAAAGCCTCTGATAACTTCACGAAATCTGGCAATCCCGACCCAAATTCTGAATGAGAATAACGGTCTGAATAGAAA
>JAEZWY010000017.1 GCA_023442905.1 Bacillota bacterium
GGGCTGTACGGGATGATTTGCACTAGGCAGGTTAGTTCCCGTACAGGTTTTTGCGTGTTAATAAGTATGCACGAATAAAATGAACATCGATATAAACTATGCAAAAGATAATTGAAATGAAAAAATAAATATATGGATAAAAATACACGGGACTAAAACTAAGGAGATATCAAGAATGAAATTAATCGTTGGATTGGGAAATCCAGGTAAAAAATATGAGGGCACACGTCACAATATTGGTTTTATTACTTTAGATGAATGGGCATATCAACACCATGAGTCATTTAATAAAACCGGTTTTAAAGGAGAATATTTTGAAACTTTTGTGAATGGTGAGAAAGTTATTTTTCTTAAACCGACAACTTTTATGAATAATTCTGGAGAAGCTGTTGGAGCGGTTGCTAATTACTATTCAATTCCGGTTGAGGATATTTTAGTCGTATATGATGACTTAGATATGGATCCAGGCCGGATTCGTTTACGGCAAAAAGGATCTGCTGGTGGTCATAACGGAGTCAAATCATTGATTGCCCACCTAGGTACCGATAAAATTCGTCGTATTAAATTAGGGATAGGACACCCAGGAAAAGGTGGAACGGTCGTTAATCATGTCTTATCTAAATTCCCTAAAGAAGACCACACCCCAATGTTAGCTGCTACGCGTTCAGCTGTTGAAGCTATTGATTACTGGTTAGCAGGTCATTCTTTTGAAGAAACCATGACCAACTTTAATAACTAGTCAATAAAAGGAGGAGACCGCTTGGATTTACAAACATTTTTCTTACAAGAAACACAGAATAAATCATTTAAACAAGAAGCGAATAAGGGGCAATCTGTCCTTTATTTAGGTCTTCAAGGTGCAAGTCGCGCGTACATGGCCAAAACACTGTTGCGTTTAGCGAATGAGCAAAAAGTAGTGATTGTTACCAATAATCTACTACAAGCTGATCATTTTTATAATGACTTACAAAACGACTTTGATGAAGACCAACTACATCTTTTTAATGTACCTGAGTCTGTAGCAGCTGACTGGGCGATTGCCAGCCCAGAAGCTTTGGCTGACCGGTTAACTGTTTTAAATTGGGCCAGAGACCCCGAGACATCCGGTGTCTTAATCACGCCTATGTTTGGCCTTAAACGCTTGTTGACGCCAACAGAAATTTGGGACAATACACGTTTACAGGTGAAATTAGGGGATGAATTAGAACCAGCTAAATTGGTACAGCGCTTATTAAATCAAGGCTACCAACGAGCTGAAATTGTGATGACACCAGGTGAAATGAGTCACCGCGGAGATATTGTCGATTTCTATCCCTTAAATGCAGCCTACCCAATCCGAATATCGCTTGGTTTTGATGAAGTGGAACGGATTTCTACTTTTGATCCAAATACGCAAAAGTCTTTGCAAGACCAACCATCAATCCAGATTCAACCTTCGCAAGAATTTATCGTTCTACCGCAACAATTACAGGCACAAGCAGATGCCTTTGACCAACAAATGTCCAAATCGCTGACTAAAATTAAAGATGAACTAGTGCGTGATTTGGCAACGGCTGTGGTAAATGATGAAGTATTGGCCTGGAAAAATGGGGAAACGACGGAAAATTCTAAATACTTCCACCGTTATATGTATCCAGAAACAACGACGCTTCTTGACTATATTGGTGATCAAGCCTTTATTATTTTGGATGATTATGCGCGTTTAATTCAAGAAGAGGCGAACTGGACCAACAATACAGAGATGTATTTACAAACTATGGTCGAAATGGGACAGTTACCGGCACAAGTACAAGTATATGATGACTTTAAAAGCGCCATCCAAAATTTTAAAGGGCGTAAGTTCTACTTTTCAGTTTGGCAGCAAGGGTTAGGATCGCTCAAATTTGACGGTCTCTACCAGTATCAAACAAGAATGATTACCCAGTTTTATGATCAAATGGATGCTTTGAAAATTGAATTAGCAGCCTGGATTCGTACAGGGCGAACAGTGGTTGTCATGTTAAAGGACAAAGACCGGGTAAAAGAAGTCCAAGCTATTTTACAAGAAATAGATGTGGCGGCTGAAGCAACCGATGAGAATAATATATTTGCTAATAAGGTCAACTTAATTGCTGGTGGCTTATCAGGATCAATTGAATTTGTCCAAGAGCGACTGGTTTTATTAGCAGAAGCGGATATTTTCCATACGCAAAAGAAACGACGTAAGGCGAAGAAACCGTTGATTTCAAATGCGGAACGAATTAAAAACTACCAACAATTAGAAGTGGGCGATTATGTCGTTCATGTGAACCACGGGATTGGGCGTTATACCGGAATCGAAACAATCGAATTTGCCGGCACCCATCAAGATTATTTAACGATTGTATTCGCAGACCAAGCAGCTATTCATGTACCAATCGATCAGATTGACTTGGTGCAAAAATATGTCTCTGCTGAGGGGCGAGAACCCAAGTTAAATAAAATGGGTGGTAGTGAATGGGCTAAGACGAAACAGAAAGTATCTAGCAAGATTGAAGATATTGCAGATGAATTGATAGATCTATATGCTTCACGTGAAGCACAGAAAGGTCTAGCATTTGGTCCAGACACACCTGAACAGACAGAGTTTGAAAATGCTTTCCCATATTCAGAAACCGACGACCAAGTGCGGTCAATTGCTGAAATTAAGAAAGACATGGAAGTTGAGAAACCAATGGACCGCTTACTAGTTGGTGATGTTGGTTTCGGGAAAACGGAAGTCGCTATGCGAGCTGTTTTCAAAGCTTTGATGGAAGGCAAACAAGTGGCTTTCCTGGTGCCTACGACTGTCTTAGCCCAACAACATTATGAAACTTTTGTTGAACGATTTGCGGATTGGCCATTTGAAATAGGCTTACTCTCTAGATTTAGAAGTAAAGCCCAACAAAATGAAACAATTGCTGGTTTAAAAAAAGGGCAAGTAGATATTGTGATCGGTACCCACCGTGTTCTATCTAAAGATGTCGAATTCCTAGATTTAGGGTTATTGGTAGTAGATGAAGAGCAACGTTTTGGGGTGAAAGCCAAAGAAAAATTGAAAGCCTTAAAAGCCAATGTAGATGTCTTAACCTTAACTGCAACACCAATTCCTCGAACACTCAATATGTCTATGTTAGGGGTTCGGGACTTATCAGTTATTGAAACACCACCTGCTAATCGGTATCCTGTTCAAACCTTTGTAATGGAGCAAAATTATGGTGCGGTGAAAGATGCGATAGAGCGAGAAATTGCTCGTGATGGTCAAGTATTATATCTCTTCAATAATGTTGCGCAAATTGAAGAAAAGGCTGCCTTTATTAATGAACTGGTGCCTGAAGCTAGAGTAGCCATTGCTCATGGTCAGATGACCGTTGTTCAATTAGAAAATGTCATGATGGACTTTGTTTTAGGCGAATTCGATGTGTTAGTTACGACCACAATTATTGAAACTGGGGTAGATATTCCGAACGCTAACACCTTGCTAGTTGAAGGTGCTGACCGGATGGGGCTATCGACTTTATATCAATTACGAGGTCGGGTAGGTCGTTCAACTCGGATTGCCTATGCCTACTTTATGTATCGCCCAGATAAAATGCTATCTGAAGTATCCGAAAAACGCTTGATGGCCTTGCGTGATTTTACAGAACTAGGGTCAGGCTTCAAAATCGCCATGCGTGACTTATCTATTCGTGGTGCGGGTAACTTGTTAGGGAAGCAACAACATGGTTTTGTGAACTCAGTCGGATTTGACCTCTATTCACAGATGCTGCGTGAAGCAGTCCAACGTAAGCGGGGGATTTTACCAGCTAAGAAGACGGCGCCGGTGGAGATTTCCTTGTCTATCGATGCCTATATTCCACAAAGCTATATTCATGATGAACGGCAAAAAGTTGAAATCTATAAACGCGTAAACGCTATGACAAGTGTAGATGAGATGTGGGACCTAGATGATGAATTAATGGACCGGTACGGTGAACCACCAGTTGAAACGCAACTCTTATTACAAGTAGGAGCGATTAAATCTGCAGCAGATAAGATTGGTGTTACAAGTATTAAACGTATCACTGCAAGTAATACAATTGAAGTCCTTTGCCATGATGATTTAGACCAAAAAGTGATGACACCAGCAATATTTAAAGCTTTAGAGGATAATCCTTTCCGTTTAGCGATGAAGCAAGTAGGGTCGGCTCTATTAGTTAGTCTTGGCCTCAACAAGTTATCTACTGAAGAGTGGTTGGATT
This sequence comes from Bacillota bacterium, assembly GCA_023442905.1. GTDB lineage: Bacteria > Bacillota > Bacilli > Lactobacillales > Aerococcaceae > Aerococcus. The sequence continues at coordinate 4,239 of JAEZWY010000017.1, forward strand.
ACTTGCTACAATTCATGACCAAATTGGCTGAGGATGAAAATGTTGTCCAAATGAAAGCTGACCAACTAGCTGAGGAAAAGGCAGCATATGAGAAAGCTCAGGCCCTAAAGGTTGAACAAGAAGAAATGGCCAATAAGGCAGCTGTAGATGCGCAAGTGAAAGCAGCTGAAAATGATGCGAATGCAACGAACCTTTCTGATGAGCAAGGTCAAGCAGGTGACTAGATGGTGAAAAATGAAGATAGAAATCAGGAGAAGCTAACGCAAATGTTAGGTCCAACAACTGGTCACCGTGCTATGCAAGGGGCTGCCGTCCTAACGGTAGCAGCCCTCATTGCTAAAGTTTTATCTGCTATCTACCGTGTACCACTCCAAAATCTGGTGGGAAATGAAGGTTTTTATGTCTATCAGCAGGTATATCCCATCTATGGTATTGGAATGACTTTCGCCTTAAATGGCCTGCCTTCTTTTATTGGCAAGCAGGTTGCCTTGCAAAATAACCAGAGACAAACAAAAACGCTGCTTAAAAGTTATGCCCTTATTATTTCAGTCTTTGCCCTGGCTTGTTTTGCCCTCGTTTATTTTGGGGCAAGTCAGATTGCTGGGATGATGGGGGATAACTTATTAACGCCAGTCATCCAAAGTGTATCTTTTATGTTTCTATTAATGCCAGGCCTACTACTATCTCGTGGTTTTATGCAAGGTCGTAATGAAATGACGCCAACAGCTATTTCTCAAGTTGTGGAGCAATTTGTTCGTGTAGCGGTTATTTTAACCGTAGCCTTTCTATTTGCCCGGATGCAAGCTAGTGGACAGAATCCTGATGTCTATCAAATGGGTTTTTGGACCATGCAATCTGCTTGGATTGCTGCTGGTGCAGCCAGTTTAGTGATGGGTTATTATGTTTTAAATCACCGTGAAAAAGCGATGTATCAAGATTTCTTAGGGGGACATTACGGTTTAAATCAAGATGTTTCAACGCATGATACAACAAATCTGTCTTTTAGGAAATTGACCAAAGATTTTGTCACAGAAGGCTTTATCATTTGTTTTTTCTCAGCCCTGTTAGTCTTTTACCAGCTTATTGATGCCTTTACCGTTTATGACCAACTTGTTGATAACGGCATTGCCATAGATCTAGCCAAAGATATGAAGGGGATTTATGACCGTGGTCAACCAATTGTCCAATTAGGTATGGTAGTTGCCACATCGCTTGCTACTTCCTTTCTGCCGGCCCTTGCCTTAGTGAAAAAGGGCGACCATAAGCAAGCTGGCGAATTTGAACTTGTCAGCAGGCAATACCTACGGGTGACGTTCTTTTTTGCCATATTGATTACGGGTGGTTTGATCTCGATTATGCCACAATTAAACCATGTCTTATTTGCTAGCGCTGCTGGGTCTACAATTTTAATGGTTTATGTGCTTATGGTTATATTTGCAAGTCTTGTGTTGGGGCAAAATAATATACTCCAAGCCCAAGGACAGTGGGCTAAAGCCGGGATAGCTTTCGTAATGGGCATGTTAGTGAAGGGCTTGGCAACACCTATTTTAGTTAGCTGGTTTGGAACGACTGGTGCAGCTTGGGCGACTAATCTTGGTTTAATCGTTATGGTGATTTCACTAGATAAGATGTTGCCTAAGACAATGCGCTTAACAAGCTGGGGACGAGTGGGTATAAAG
>JAEZWY010000027.1 GCA_023442905.1 Bacillota bacterium
ATTAAGACCTTGTCCGCTATTCCCAAGAATAAGCCATGTTCAACAACACCGACCATTTGAATCAAATCGTCAGCCAACTTGACTGCGTCTTCTATTTTTTCTAAATGAAGGTCAATAATAAAGTTACCTGAATCCGTTACAAATTTAGTACCATCTAGTGATAAACGGAATGTCGGAGCATAGTTTTTATCCTCAAATGCATACAATAAGTGTTGACTTGCTGCTGGAATCACCTCTACCGGTAAGGGAAAGGTCCCCAGTTGGTCTACTTGCTTGCTGTGGTCACAAATCCAAATGACGCGTTCACTATTCACTGCAATAATTTTCTCAATCAGGTGCGCACCACCGCCACCTTTAATCCCATTTAATTGTGGATCAAATTCATCGGTGCCATCTATTGTTAAATCAATTTTAGCCACATCATTCAATGAAGCAATAGGAATATCTAAATCAGCAGCTAATTCGGCTGATTGAATGGAGGTTGGTACACCGGTAAAGGTTAAGCCCTCCTCTTTCATCCGTCTGCCTAGTTCTGTAATCAGGTAATAAGCTGTTGACCCTGTTCCTAATCCAACAACCATACCATCTTCAACGTACTGTGCCGCTGCAACCCCAACTAATTCTTTTTCGTTCACCATATGACTCCTTTGTCTGGCACCCTATCCTAATTGATCTGCTTGACCAAGTTGGATAAAGGCATCTGTATATAGTTTTAATAAATCTTCTAATGTATGCATTTCGATGTACTCATCGGCTTGGTGTGCCACATGTGCATCATGCTGAAAGTTCATTCCAAATGACACGCAATTCGGCATTACTTTACTATATGATACCCCACCAGAGATAATAGGTTCAATAGCGTGGTCTGGAAAATGTTTGTGGAAAGTATTTAACAATAATTGGTTTGCTGGTAAATTCACGTCAGACAGAATTGGTGCTGTATCAAAGGATTTCACAAATGGAATATCCGCGAATTCTTTGGCGAAGGCGGCTGTCAATTCTGGTTCGGTAATATTGGTTGGATAACGAACATCGATGGTAAAGGCAATTTGCCCGTCTGCTGTTTTCTCAATAACTCCTTGGTTTAAAGTCAATGGGCCCATAATATCGTGGTTACGGGCCACGTCAAATCCTGACCCATCATAAGGACGAAATAGGCGTGTCCACTTGTTGGCCAAGTCATCTGAATAGGTATTGGCGATGATTTCAAAGCCACGGGTGATCGCTGAGTCCCCTGCTTCAGGCGTTGAGGCGTGGGCAGAAATTCCGTAAACAGTTAGGATGGTTTCGCCGTTTTCTTCTTTGATAGCGATCGGCCAATGTTTGTTATTAGCATAAGCTTCTAAACCAGGATTTAAGGTATCAGCGATGACAAATGTCGCTTCTGATGGCACTACATTTGACCCGGCCCCACCGACTACACTTTTAATGATGGTATCTGACTTTAAATCGCCCTTGAAGTTCCATGTTGTGGCTCCTTTTTCCCCAATTTGTAATGGGAATTGGCCATCCGGCGTAATCGCAAAGTCAGGAGCCCCTTCTTTGATAACGTATTGTGGGATGTCCGTCATGTCCGATTCTTCGTCAGACCCAATCACGATACGGATGGTATTTTTTAAGGGAATTTGGTAGTCCTGTAAGATTTTAACGGCATAGTATGACAAAACGGCATTCCGTTTCATATCTGATGTTCCGCGGCCATACATACGACCGTCGATAATTTCAGCGCCAAATGGTTCTTTGGTCCAATTTGACAAGGCCCCTACAGGTACGACGTCAATATGGCTAGCAACATCCACCCGGTGGTTAGTCCCCGCATTTTGGGGTTCCATGTGAACGGTATATGGGTAAACATCCCCAACCTTCATGTCGTCACGGACAGCTAAATCGTGCATAAAATCTAGTGCTTTGCGGACTTCAGGTCCATAAGGGGCATCTGTTGTAGCCGCCTCATCATCGCGGATAGATGGGATGCGAACCAAGCCTTGGATGTCTTCAATCATTTGTGGTATATAGTGTGCGAAATCTATTTTATCTAACATGTTATTCTCCTAATTTTTCTAAATTTTAAATTTTGTGAGTTATATGAATGGGCTAAATGATGAAATAACGGGCAATTAAGCCAAATATCAGCAGATGAATAGGGTAAATCCAATACAGCCATTTGGCGTTGTAACGGCCCCTTAATCCATTATAAAAGTAGGTTATTACAAAAGATATCGGTGCTGTCACTTCCCATAGGACTAAAAAGGAACCTACTAGAGACTGAATAAGTCGCTGGTTGCGGCTTAGGTAAAGCGCCCCAATTAAAAGCACGCCAAACATGCCATAATCCGTCTGTAGAAATTCTGCAGCTACCGCCATCACAATAATTGGTAGGCTAGCTAGCCATCGGTTATTCATTTTACTAGCCAGCCACACAGCTAATAACCCTAACAATAAGGTAAAGAAAACATTTTGATGTGTCCTATCAAAGTATTGTTGACTAATTGCTAGATTAAAAGGGATTTCTGAAATCAGAGCAAAAACGCCTAAGCGCATAGCATATTTTTGCTTGTTTGAAGTATGGTAAAAGCCTTCAATCAGTAAGAAACAAAATATTGGAAAAGCAATTCTACCAATTAAGCGAAAACAAGCATAAGCCGTATAAACTAGCGAATACTGAAAGGTTTCCAGATGTCCACTATTTAATAGGGGTAACAATATAGCTGCACCAAGATGGTCAATAATCATCGTAACCATAGCGATCCATTTCAATGTAGCCCCGGATAAGCCACCAGAGCCATTTTCCGTGACCGGTGATTGTGCCATATCAGTCGCCTCCTTCTTTACAATTTTGACGATGCTATTATTTTATCATAATTTTTTCATTTTTCTTTAGGAATCATCATTGACTGGTAAAGAAAAAAGGCCAAGACAAAGTCTCGACCTTTCATTCTATCTACATTTAAATTTAATCGAATATATCCGTTTAAGAAGCTGAATCGCAACCTTAGAGCCGGTCGGTCTCGCTCACACCTTGTCTAATCGGGTTCGCTCGACCAGCTCAAGTCCACTTCAGACTAATTTGCAGCTGATTGCATCAGCTACTACATTAGTCTTCCAGCGTTATTGAGCTGAACGGTCTCGCTCACACCTTGTTAGTCGAGTTCTCCAGAGCAGTCAGGTCTCCGCTTCAGATATAGGTTGCGTGATGTGCCATCACTCCTCCTATTTCTTCCACCTTATGACCGAGTTGATGCTTTAGCATTTACTCGGTCAAATGCGTTAGAAGTCGACTGCCTTAACGCTCTGTATCGCATCCTATCTACACTTGTGTTTTTAGTGCGCCGTCTTTTGCGGTTGCTTTGCTTGAGCGTCGTTTTGATAGGTATTTTGAGAATTTAGATAATGTGTAACATACTAACCAGTATAAAAAGGTCATGATGATAAACATTGGGATGACATATGCTGTGTTTTGATTGTATATAATTTTCGCATTGTGGGTCAGTTCTGGTAATGAAATGATCGTGGCTAGCGATGTGTCTTTAATCAAGGCAATCAATTGTGACACAATTGATGGTGCCATTGATCGTACAGCTTGTGGTAATAAAATATACAGAAGGGTTTGTACACGGGTTAATCCGGTAGAAATCCCTGCTTCTGCTTGTCCTTTTGGAATAGCGTTCAAACCACCCCGAATGATTTCTGAGATCATGGCTGATTCAAATATCGTTAAAGCTCCTACTGCTGCCCAGAAGATATTCAAGCGAATACCTAATTGCGGTAAGGCAAAATAAGTAAAGAAGATAATCAATAGTAAAGGTAAATTACGAATGATATCTATAATTAATCCTAATACTTTTGATAAGACTGGAATTCCCATAAAGCGAATGATCCCAAAAATACTACCTAAAATTAATGAAAATATGATAGCGTAAAACGTTACTTGAAGCGTAACCCATAGACCATCAAGTAAAAATTGGATATTCATCCATTGAAATGCACCTGCAAAATCCATCTATTACCGCTCCTTTCTAACGTACGTCCTGTTGTGCTAATCGTTTTTCAATATAAGATACCAATAAGGTTAAAGGTACTGTGATAATGAGGTAAATACAAGCAATCATTGTATAGGTACCTAATGTATTAAAGGTCTCACTAGCAATCAAATCACCGTAGTACATTAAATCTAACCCGGCTACCATTGCTAGGATTGAAGAGTTTTTCACCAAATTGATGAATTGGTTACCTAATGGTGGAATCACAATTTTCACTGCTTGTGGTAAGACGACAAAACGCATTGTTTGTACATATGTCATCCCTTGTGAAATCGCCGCTTCTCTTTGCCCTTTTGGTACCGCGTCAATACCTGAACGAACGACATCAGCAATAAAGGCCGATGTATATAAGGTTAACCCGATAATCCCTGATTGGAATCCGGTAATATCAACACCATATAAAGGGATTACTACATAGAAAAACATCACAATAATCAATAAGGGAATATTACGGAAAAATTCTACATAGATGTCCCCAATTTTAGCTAATACTTTGTTTTCTAAAGTTTGGATAATACCCACCAAACCACCAAGAATCAACGAACAGATTAGGGCGATGACTGATGCAATTAAAGTATTGATAAATCCTTCAATAATTAAATCGCTATAACTTGTTAATAGTTCAAACATTTACTCAACCTCCCTACTCTGCAATTGATGACTCAGTATCGTCACCAAACCATTTTGCATAGATTTCTTGATACGTACCATCTGCTACCATATCGTCAATAGCTTGATTTACTTCATTTAAGAAGTCTTCTTGGCCTTTGTTGATAGCAATACCGTACGGCTCTGTTGTAAAGGTTGATCCCGCAAGTTTATAGCCTGGGTTTTGTTCTATAATCCCTAATAAAATCGCATTATCTGTGGTCATCGCATCCCCTTGGCCTGATTTTAAGGCTGTAAAGGCTTCAGCATAGTTTTCTAATTCTAAGATATTTGCCTCTGGAGCTGCTTCTTTAATACGTTGCGCAGAAGTTGATCCTTTAACTGCCAAAACAGTATCGTCACTTGTTAAGCTTTCTACACCTTCAATATCAGAATCTTCTGGCACCATCAAGGCTTGTCCAGCATCAAAGTAAACTTGACTGAAATCTACTTGTTTTAACCGCTCTTCTGAAATCGTCATCGTTGCAATCAAAGCCTCTACATTCCCATTTTTCAATAACGGAATACGAGTTTTTGAAGTTACCTCAACAAATTCAGCTTCAGCATTTTCGCCACCAACTCGAGTAGTAATTTCTTTGGCCATATCAATATCAAAACCTTCAATGCGGTTTTCTGCAATATTATATTTACCAAATAAGTTGGTATCAACTTTTACCCCCCAAGTGATTACTGGATAAGCTTCGCTATCAATTCGCTCAGCAATATTTTGTTGGCTAGCAGCGCTACTTGTACAGGCCGTCGCCAGAAAGCTGAAGGCCAAAAGCGTAACAATTCGCGATATTTTTTTCATATTTACTCCCTCTTTCCTTAAGCGTGACTTGCTGATTAGACTAAGATCTTGCTTAGGAATTGGATCGCACGTTCATCATGGGGATCTTCGAAGAATTCTTTAGAAGGACGGTCTTCTAAAATTTCACCATCAGCCATAAAGATAGTTCGATTAGAAACTTCTTTGGCAAATCCCATTTCGTGTGTCACCACAACCATGGTCATGTTATCTTCAGTAGCAATACGTTTCATTTGATCCAAAACTTCTCCAACCATCTCTGGGTCAAGTGCCGATGTAGGCTCATCAAACAACATCATTTTAGGGCGCATAGCTAAACCACGCGCAATGGCTACACGTTGCTTTTGTCCACCAGATAATTGACCTGGATAGGCATCACGTTTGTCCCACATGTTTACTCGTTGCAATAAACGCTCTGCCCGGTCTTGAGCATCTTTATCCGTTTTCTTTAATACTTTTAACGGTGCTAATGTTACATTTTCTAACACTGTCATGTGAGGATATAGTTCGAAGTGTTGGAAAACCATTCCACAGTCGCGACGAATTTGCCGAATATCAGTACTACGGTCAGTAATGTCCTTTCCATCTACAATCAAATGGCCAGAATCTACTTTCTCCAAAGCATTGATCGTCCGAATCAAAGTTGATTTCCCTGAACCAGAAGGTCCAATTAAAGTCACAACTTCGCCCTCATTTATCTTCAGATTAATGTCTTTTAACGCATGGAACTTACCATAATATTTTTCAACATGTTCAAATGTAATCATCATAGCACCTCTTCTTATTTGATTTTTCCTCTTTTAATATATTTGCAATAATTTTTGCGGAAACGCGTTTTTTGCATAAAGGTAAAATTATTCTAATCATTTTTTAAGCAATAGTCAACTTTTATTGATAGATTTCTTAACATGTATCGATATCAATGTTATTCTTTATTTCATAATCGAATAAAGTAAACATAGGCTTTTTACGATGTTTTTTGCTCTTTTACCAACCACAACAACAAACTTTTAAATTGTTATTACTTTTACATAAGTACTATAATGGGAGTAGCACTATATAAAAACCCAATTCATTTAATCAAATTGGAGGTTATAGCATTGAATCAATCAAGAAATGGCTCTCAAAATATTTCATCACAATTCAGAAGTGATATGGTGATGGTGCCAGAAGTTATTAACGAAGCATCCGGCATTCGTGTATTTGGTAGAACTTTAAAATCATTCGTCTTTACTACTGATGTTGCGACAATCTTATATTGTAATGCGGACGCTGTCTTAGCTGTTTATCCTTTCTCCCCGCATCCTGCTATTATTTCAGCAGTGACATCTGTCGCTAGCCAACCCGTATTTGCAGGTGTTGGTGGCGGTACAACCCAAGGTAAGCGGAGCGTAGATATCGCGCTTTTTGCAGAGGCGACTGGTGTTCAAGGGGTCGTGGTTAACGCACCGATGACTGCCGAGAATATTCTAGATATTGAACATACCGTTGACTCCCCCATCGTTGCGACCGTTGTTTCTGCCTATAATGATATTGAGGCACGTATTTCGGCTGGTGCTGATATCCTAAACGTTTCTGGAGGTAAGGAAACAGCTGCTATCGTAGAACGTATTCGTCGGGATTTCCCGGATGTACCGATTATTGCAACCGGTGGCCAAAATGAAGATACGATTCGTAAGGTGATTGAAGCTGGTGCCAACGCAGTGTCCTGGACACCACCTACAACTGGAGAAATCTTTAAAGAGAAAATGGTCAAATACCGTAAAGATCGCCGTGAAGATTTCCTTGAAACTCACGATGGTATGACTTTACGCGAATTTGAGGAATTTATTGAAGAACACCCAGAAGCCGAGAAAAAATATACTGAAGACGCTTCTGACGGTTATCTATAACAATTGATGGAGGATTTATGAATCAAGAACATAACAATCGCTTAAAAACGATTCAACAACAAGTTAAATATCATAACTTAGATGCCTTAATCATTAGCGACAAGGCATCTATTGACTATTACACTGGGGTTGTTTTTGACCCCATGGAACGGTTTTGGTTATTAATTATTCAACCGGAAAAAGGCCCGCAAATTATTGCTAACAAACTATTTGTCTTCGACGAATTATCTGACATTGATGTGACTTGGGTGGATGACAACGACACCATCACTGAAGCCTTTGCTAAACTAACAGATTTCCCAGCTACTGATGCTGCATTGCGTATTGGCGTAGATAAATTGTGGCGAGCTGACCAATTATTAGCGACTGCTAAAAGCTATACACATGCTACATTCGAAGTAGCTTCTGACTTGGTAGATGACCAAAGAGCTATTAAAACGGCAGAAGAGCAAGAAAAAATGCGGAAAGCGTCCGAAATTAATGACCGTGCTATGGCGCGCTTAATCGAAGAAGTTTTACCTCTTGGCTTAGATGAACTAGCTGCTGTAGATGAATTAGCGCGAATTTACGACGAAGAAGGTGCTGATGCTGGCTTTTCTTTTGAACCGATCATTGCATACGGGCCAAATGGTGCTGATCCACATCACGAATCAGACCATACACTACCTAAACGTGGTGACTCAATTGTGATTGATATTGGATGTAAACACGATGAGTACTGTTCTGATATGACGCGTACCGTTTATTACGGTGAACCGAGTGCTGAAGCTAAAAAGGTATATGAAATTGTGTTAGAAGCCAACCTACGAGGGATTGATGCGGTCAAGGTAGGCGAAACTTTAGCCAATGTTGACGCTGCTGCTCGTGATCACATTACAACAGAAGGATATGGCCCCCAATTCACACATCGACTAGGACATTTCATTGGACGTGAAGTGCATGAAAAAGGTGATGTATCAGCAGCAAATACAGATACGATCAAAGATGGTAATATTTTCTCTATTGAACCAGGTATTTACCTAACAGGAAATACAGCCGTTCGCATTGAAGACTTAGTGATTGCCCATGATGGTCAGACTGAAAACCTTAATCATTTCACCAAAGAGATGCTTATTGTTGAACCAAAATAAGCAAGATAAATATAACTAAGCAAAAAACACGACATTCGTCGTGTTTTTTGTTTAAACTATAGTTTAATTATTCATACTAGTTGTGGCGACTATTTAAAAATCATCTGGAAGTATTCAAATACCCTTGGACCTAACAAAGCTACAGCTAAGATTGCTAATGCCAGAATAATCCATACTAAAATTTTGCGGGCATCATTGCCTGATCCTGACCAAAAGTACTGTTTTTGTTTTTGTCTTTCAAAGAAGATTTCATTTGTATCTAAGTCTTGGAAGGTTTCTCTTGGTACAGGTGTTTCTGCAAACGTCTCAACATTAAATTCAGCGGTATCCTGTGTGAGTGTGGTTTCAGGTACTGAAGATTTAAAGTCATCTGAAAAAGATTTTCCATACTTTTTTTGGTTATTCTTTTTCTCGCGTTCAAGCTCTTTTTTGGCTTGGCGATATGTTTGCCGTTTCACCTAATACACCACCTTTATAATTTTGTTCATTTTATCAAGTATTCTTAGTATAATCTATTTACAAGAAAATTCAAATTGTAGACCGGGGATTTCTCATATTCCCCTGTTAAAGGAGCTTAATAGTGAAAGAAAAATTCCATGTGGGCATGCGGACCCTAAAAACGGCCTTCAGTGTATTTACCGTTGTCCTCATTTCAGCCTTTATTCCAATCGATCCCCAAATTGCTGCCCTATCTGCCGTATTCTCCCAAAGAGCTGATGTGAATGCTTCACTTTCTTTTGGATTACGCAGAACATTGTCCATCGTGTGTGGTGCTTTTGCCTCTATCATTTTTATTTTTTTACATAATTTATTACCGGACCATTCTTTAATTACAGCACTTTTAGCCGGTTTAGGCATTATTATCACGATTAAAACAAATTTATTATTGAAAAATCCTCACGGTGTTATTGGTGGTAGTGCCACTTTTTTGGTCATTGTCTTTAATATTCCTGCTGAAAATCAATACGCTTATGCCCTATTACGAGTTCTAGATACCTTCCTAGGAGCCATCGTCTCTGTAGGTATTGAGTACTTTTTCCCAAGACATCGCGTTATCCCTTGGGTTAAAGCTTACAACCGTCATGTACCAGAATTTCTACAGATTTCAACCACTGAAAATGCTTAAGTAAAATGCTTCATGGGCGTTATAGACGATAAGTGTTATAATAGATAGGAAATGGAATGTGCGTCGTATACGACATCCAAATGCTATTTATCTATGTGATTAAAGAGAGGTTTTAACTATGACCATTGGTTATCATCGCCCTAGCAAGGCCATTGTGTCCCTAGATGCGATTATTCATAATTATTTTGCTGTAAAAAAACATATCGGTAATAAAGCTGTCATGGCCGTTATCAAAGCTGACGGCTACGGTTTAGGCGCTGTTAAAATAGCAGACACTTTGCAAGCTCGTGGTGCAGACGGATTTGCTGTCGCCCTAGCAGATGAAGCTATCGAGTTACGAGATGCTGGTGTGATTGCACCTATCATGATTCTAGGTCTCACTAACCCGGATGACGCCTGGTTATTAGCTAACTTAGAAATTGGCGTGACCGTATCTAGTTTGGATTATCTTAAATATGCTAAAAAACATGACAAGGATTTTTCCCGTCTTCATAAATTAAATGTTCATCTAAAAGTAGACTCTGGTATGGGAAGAATTGGCGTCCGTACCGTTAAAGAAGCACAAAAAATCATTGATTACATTGCCAAACACCCTAAAAAGTTTAATTTAGCTTCAATTTTTACCCACTATGCGACAGCAGATTCCTTTACTGACCATAGTAAGGATAAGGTTTCAGAACAATCAGACTTCTTCGAGCAAATGCTTAGTCAATTAGATTACTCAGCTTTAGGGTACACACCCCTTTTCCATCAGGCGAATTCTGCCTTGAGCGTATGGCATCCGGAAAAAGCGATGGATGCGGTCCGACTTGGCATTGGCTTATATGGATCGAAACCTAGTATGGAAGATGTAGCATCACCAGTTGATTTCCAACAAGCATTAACTTTGGAAACAGAAATTGTCTACGTCAAAAAAATGCATGCTGGCGATACAATTTCCTATGGGGCTGAATATACAGCTAGTGAAGATGAATGGGTCGCTACGCTACCAATTGGCTACGCAGATGGCTGGCAAAGAAGTTATTTAGGTTTGAATGCCATCGTTGATGGTGAATTATGTCCTAGTGTTGGTCGCATTTGCATGGACCAAATGATCATCCGACTGCCACATGAAATGCCTGTTGGCGCAAAAGTTACTTTAATTGGTACAAACGGTGATCAAACAATCGATGTCATAGACGTTGCTAATCATGCCGGGACTATTGCCCACGAGGTATTAACGAATTTAAGTCCTCGTTTACCAAGAGAGTATACTTCGATAAAGAAGAAGAAAATGAAATAACATTTTTATAATCTAATAGTTTTTTCATTTATCACTTGCCTTTAACTAATAGTCATGTTAGTTTTAAACTAACGATTATACGAATAGAAAGTATAGATATAGAGGATGCGCAGCCAATCAGTAGCGGAATGCGAAAGGTGGTTGTGCCGAAATGCAGTTTTCTGTGTTGGGGATAATACTTAATAGGGTTATTCCTGTCAAACCTTAATGCCCATTAAGGTGCGGAGCGCTTGTCTTATGCTAGGGATTAAAAACTGTTAGGGTTATTGAATGCTATCAGTATTTTTTGACACGTTTTCCTAGGTAGACATAGAGTGATGCTCTTGTCTGCCTTTTTTTATACTCAAGCTATCTGATCGTTTTTTCATAAAGACAATTACAAAGTGCGAACAATATAGGAGGATTCTCATGACAATTTTTAAAGGTTCTGCGGTAGCCATCGTTACCCCTTACGATAATTCATTAGAACAAAATATCAATTACGATATATTTGCGGAGTTGATTGAATTTCAAATTGAAAATGGTACAGATGCTATTGTCGTTGCCGGAACAACTGG
>JAEZWY010000035.1 GCA_023442905.1 Bacillota bacterium
ATACAGCTGCGTCTAAAATAAATTCTTCATCCCAACCCTTACGGCGAAAATCTCTTGAAGCAAATGTAAGGGCTAGTAAAATAGCAGCCCCGATAAAAATCCCATACCAGCGGATTGGCCAGCCGAATATATCAAAAGCGACTGGATCTATTGCAGCTATATTCATCATTTTGTTCTTTCTCTCCTAAATTTTGTTGTGATCAATGAGATTCGTCAAACGGTCATTAAACATCTGCGCAGCATCAAAGCCCATTGACTTGGCCCTAAAGTTAATTGCTGCCACCTCGATAATACTTGAAATATTCCGTCCAGTTTGTACGGGAATGGTAATTTTGGGAATCGCAACCTCTAAAATTTGTTCCCGCTCTTCTGCAGTACCTAAGCGGTCAAAATTGGCGCCCTTTTTCAATTCTTTCAAGTCAATAATCAAGTTTAGCTGTTGTTCTTTACGAACTGCACCTGCCCCGTAAAGGGTCATTACGTCAATAATCCCAAGACCACGAACTTCCATGACATTACGTAGTATTTCAGGTGCTTCACCCATAATTGTCGTATCATCACGTTGATAAAAATCTACCCGGTCATCAGCCACTAAACGGTGACCACCTTTTACAAGTTCTAAAGCGGTTTCTGATTTACCTACACCAGAATGGCCAGTAATCATAATACCCAGCCCATATACATCCACAAATACCCCATGTTTTGAGGTCCGCTCTGCTAAGTGGGCATGCAACATTTCCGTTAAGTTACTAGATAGACGGGTCGTTGTCGTTGTTGAACTTAATACAGGAATGTGGTTTTCTTCAGCAGCTTGAATCACTTCATATTCCGGTTGTAGTCCTCTAGAGAAAATAAAGAATGGTGTATCTTCTCTTGAGAGACGGCGCATAATTAATAAACGCTCATCCGAAGTCATTCTAGACAAATACGTATGCTCCGCACGTCCAAACAATTGAACACGCTCAGAAGGATAGTAGTTAAAATAGCCGGTAATTTCCAAACCAGGTCTTGAAATATCACTCGTAATAATTTCGCGGTCTAAAAAATCTTCGCCACAAATAACCTCAAAATCAAATTTGTCGACTAAATCTTTCACGGTTACCTTTGTCATATATGGTTTCCTTTCTTAACAAGTCACTTTGCACCTATTTTACCATACTAGCCCCATATGGACAGTTGGATAAGCTGATAATTTGTGAAAAATAAAAATCCCCTAGTCCATCTGCTTTACAGACCAACTAGAGGATTCACTTATAAATGATACACTTCAGGGTTCAATTCCCTCTTACTTGCTTTGGGTTAGGTTAACTTTTCAATTTTATAGTAGCAAAGGGATTATCCTTATCTCGCGACTATTTTCCTGATTCAATAAACTTCTCAAAGAACCAGTGGTACATTGAAAATAGGAAGGCCGCAGCAATAGCGTAGAAGAAGCTTGTAAATACAAAGGATGTTGGGAAGAACAATCCTACAATCACAAACATAAAGCCATTGACAACCAATCTAAACAAGCCAAAAGTTAAGATGTTTAATGGTAAGGCCAATAAATTCACGATTGGACGAATAACTGAATTCACAATACTTAATACAATAGCTACCAAGATTGCTGACCAAAAATCTGCCACATATACATTAGGGGCAAGAATCCACGAAATAGCCATCAAGCCCAATGCATCAATAAGTGTTGCTAATAAAAACCGTCTCATAATTAAAAATCACGCCAACTTTCTTCCTCATCAGGATTGTCTTTTGAATCTGTTGTATAGTCAGATTCATTATAATCATCCTGATCATTCGCATCAAATGATTTTGTTTCACGGTACGCATCTCGGTCGTTTCTGTCAACGCGAGTACGACCTTCATCTCTTGGTAAAATAAGCGCTAATACTAGATAGATTAGTAAGCCTGCGCCGCCAGAAAGTGTGACAAATACAAACAGCACACGGATAATTGTTGGGTCAATTTCAAAATACTCAGCAATCCCGGCACAGACACCGTCCAGCTTCACATCAGTACGTGATTTTGTTAATTTCTTAGCCATATTATCCACTCCTTTTCCCTTAGACTTCGCTGTTTGGTAATGCAAAGATTAAAATAATGTAGATTAACCAAACTGGAAATTGTGTCAAACTCAATAAAACTGCAATGATACGAACTAAATTACCAGAAATACCAAAGTATTCGCCAATACCACCACATACCCCAAATACGTAACGATCTTTTCTTGATTTCATTAATTTCCCAGACATATTCAATCTCTCCCTTATTCTTTACTCATATCCGCGTCATCCTTAACGCGAATGTTACCACGCATTGTCTTCAAATTCACTCGATAAGCCTTTTCTTCAGCAACATCGTAGTAAAATGCTTTTTGTTTATTAAATTGGTCGTTTACTTGTGACTGACTCTTTAGAAAATCTGAGCGGAACATGATCTCACCTTGATTAGTATGGGCTAAGCCATCTACAGCCGTACCTCCAGGCATATTCAATTTGATATCTCCATTTTTAGTTTCTACTTGAGCACGAACTAACGGTTTAGCTTCCATAGTGATTACGATATCCCCGTTTAAGGTTTCCATCAACACATTTTCCACATGGCCCTTCAATCGTTGGCTACCATTTAAAGATTTTACAACTAAGTCTAAAGCTTCCACATCATTTAAAACAAGTTGTCCATTTTTTGTATCTACTTCAATCATAGAAGCCGTAAAGTCATCAATATTAATCGCACCATCCACTGTTTGAATATAGATATCATTCGTATCTATATGTTCAATGGTTACTGGCCCAGAAATTGTTCTAGCTTTAATAAAGTCTAAGCGGTCTTTTGGCACTTGTACTAAGATATCTGTCTTGATAAAACGAGAAATCATATTCAAGTTCAAAGCCCCCTCAACAAATTCAAGGTTCGCTCTTTTTTCAAAAGCAGATTGGGCGCTTTCTTCATCAAAGTCACCATATAACTTACCAACTACAGTTAATTTAGTTGTTGGCTGATCCCATGATACTAATTCAATTTGACCAGCAGCAATTTGAATGTCTACCATCGATAATGGTTCTGAATATTCATATGTTGCCTCAAAATCATGTGTGATTAATTTTGGTATTGGAATTGACCCACTACCTTTTTCAAATTTCACTGTTTTACTTACTTTATCTTGTACTTGATCAAATACTGAACGTGTTTTTGTGAAGAAATCATTCACAATATTTTTGTAATCATAGTCATCCGAAGCTGTTTCTTCTTCGTTTGATGCACTTTCCTCAGCGGTAGAACGCACGTGTTCATCACTTTTTTCTGGTCTTGGATTTTCCGCATCGATTTGAATAATATCTTCTTTTAATTGATGAATTTGTTCCGTCAATTGATTAATTTCTTCAGTTAAACGGTCAATTTCAATATGCGTCACTTCAGATTTTTCTTCTTCATTGACTAGATTTTGACGCTCAGCTAACTTGCCAGCTAAGGATGCTTCTAAATCTTTTTGAATAGCAACCTTTTGGGTGCGTCCAGTAATATTATCCTGATCTACTGTCTGGTTATTTTCCCAGTCTGCATAAAAATCATCTAAAATATCTTTTTCATCTTCAACTTGTGTTTGCGGGTTCGTATTTGTTTTTTCTTGTTTTGCTCTATTTTCTAATAAGATAATCGCTTCTTCATTGGTTAAAATGCCTTCTTTAACTAAGTTTAAAATACGTTCTTTATGATTAGACATTATGACAACCTCCTAGTTGTTTAGCTTTCCTTTGTTATCTATATTTTGCCAACTTAGGCGGTAAATGTCATAGGTCTATGGACCTAATTTCACGAATGTTTACTTTAAGTCCTACTGAACCCCTGTAAAAAAGGCCTTAGAACCATCGTTGCTAGTAGAAACTTGTAAATGTACAGGAATTTGTTGTTTTAATTCTGCTACATGAGAAATAATGCCTACAATACGTCCACTGGCTTGTTGCAAGTCAGTTAAGGTTTCAATCGCTTGTTGTAAGGATTCCTGGTCTAAGGTACCAAAACCTTCATCAATAAAGAGGGTACCAATTTCAATTCCACCCGCATCGTTTTGAATTACATCAGAAAGACCAAGCGCTAAAGCTAACGATGCCTTAAAGCCTTCACCACCAGATAAAGACTGTACTGACCGTTCCCCACCTGCTTGATAATCAAATACTGCTAGGTCAAGTCCTTTGGCTCCTGCACCAGATTGTCCTTCAATTATCCGTCTAAATTCATACCGCATTTGCGTCATGGACATCAAACGTTCGTTAGCATAATGCAAGATTTCATCAAAATATAAACCTAAAATATAGCGTTCAAAAGAGATATAACCATAAGCTTTCTCTTTTCCATTCGCAACCTTATTCAATAGTGATAATTCACCAAAGTGACGCCCTTTTTCTTGATAGGCAGAAAAACTATCTTTAAATAGGTAAAAGGCATGGTCTAATTGAGCTTTGATAGAAATAATCTGGTCTTTAGTTGCTTTAATTTTGGCTAACTGGTCAGCTTCTTGGTCAATATCAGCTTGATAAGCGTCCGCCTCTTTATCCAAACCAGCCGCTTCAATTTGCTCTTGATTCGCTACTTTATTTTCCTTAAAGGCATATATTTCCTTATCAAATTGCTGAATCCTGTTTTCAATCGCTGTCCAATTTTCTTGGCTTTCATGAATTTTTTGGATATCCTCTTGATCCTCATCACGGTCTGCCATGGCTACTTCTAGTGAGGCTTGGTCAGCATGCAATTCGGTTTCGCCTTGCTGGATCTGATCTTTATAGCCAGTAATTTGGGTAGCCAATTGCGTTGCTTCCTGTTGATACTTATCTAAACGTGCCTTTAATTCTTGGTCTTTAGCTGTAATTTCAGCTAATTGCTCACTTTTTGCTTGGTACTCAGCTGTGACAACTGCTTTTGATTCGCCCACTAGTTGGTCTCTTAGTTGTGCAATTTCTACTCGTAGCTGTTCAACTGCTGTTTGATTTGCTTCACTCTGTCCTTTAAGCGTCGACATATCTATTTGCATTTGTGTCAAAGCATCCTTAGCTGCATTCAACTGGTCAGTCGACTCAAGTATTTGCTGGTCCAAGACTTGCTTACTTTCTTTTAACTTATCCAAGTCAGTTTGAAGACTTTGAATGTCTCCATCCTCTTTATCTAGCTGGTCTTGCCACATTTTAAGCTTATCATCATTATCTGTAAGTTCTGCAGTTAACCCTTCAATCTCTTGGCTATCTAGCGTCTGATTAAAGTTATCCTGAATTGCTGCCAATCGTTCCGCCTTAGATGAATAGGTTTGAAAAGCTAACTGTACGGCATCCATTGCGGCATCTACCATATCTTTTGTTACTTCATCATGTTGTCTTATCGCAGGCGCAGGATGATGAATGCTTCCACAAACTAGACAAGCCTCTCCCTCAACTAATTGGCTAGCTAATTCGCCCGCAAGGTTTTGACTATAGGCTAGTTCTAGCTTATTTCGCTTATCCAACTGTCCTTGATATGCTTGCTTATCTCTTTCAACCTGAACTGAAAGTACTGAAATTTGCTCGTTTATATCTACCATTTCTTGGTAACGTTTGCTAACTAAATTATATTGATAAATCTTACTATCCACTAAACTTTGCTTTTGGCTGATATCCCCTATTTGACTCAGTTCTTTTTCTAGATTTTTAAGCGTATTTTCATCAACTTTAACAGCCTGGTCTTGTTCTTGAATCTGACGAATTAAGGTTGCCAGTTGATTAGCTAAATCTTGACCATAAGAAACCTTTCTGTTCAGGTTCTCCTCTTGTGTAAGATAGCTATCCCATCTGTTTTCTTGAATTGCTAAACTTTGTAAATCTTCCCGTAAGCTATCCACTTGCTGGATTCGTTCTTGCCAATCGGCTTGTTCATGCTTTACAGATTCTAATTGCTTATTTACTTGTTGAAGGGATTGCACTTTTTCGTTTACTAATACCTGTAATCGCCCCTGCTTCTCATTCAACTTTTGAATTTGCTGGATCAATTGATAGGCTGCTTGCGTTTCTCGGTATTGCTTTAAGGCTTGGCGTTCACCTATAATTGCTGTTTCGCGTTCTTTAATGGAAGCTTCTTGTTTAGCTAAATCCTCTTTTCTAGCTAGCAGTTGAATATAAGATTGTAGCCTTTGAATAGTCATTTCAGCTGCAGTAATTTGTTGGCTTAAACTAGTATTTCTCTGATCTAATTGGCTGGATTTAGTTCTAGCCCATTCAGATAATGCTTCATAATCTTCTCGGTCAACCCAATTTTGGACTTGGTCTTTTTCAGTTAAACTCATTTCAGCTACCGAATTTTCACCTGGCCCCGTTTGGCTTACTTCTACTAGCTCTGTATCCGCAAAGTTTACGAATGACTGTCTGTGTTGGTCTACTTGTTTTTTTAGGGTTCCGACTTCTTGGTTGGCCTGCTTAAATCGTTCAGCAATCGCTTGTTGGAACTTATCTAAGTAGTCTGTATGAAATATGGTTCGTAAAATAGCTTCTTTCTCGCCCGAGCTAGCTTCCAACAGTTTCTTAAACTCACCTTGCGGCAACATCACGATCTGTCTAAATTGGTCTGAAGATAAGCCAAGAATTTCGACTAATTTACTATCCACTTCCTGGGTTTTACTAAGGGTGAAGTCCTCACCCTCCAAGGTGACTTCCGCATTTTGTTCACGAATTAACCCCCGCTTAGTTGGGCGTTTTTGTTTAGGTATTCTCTCTACTGTATAAGTTTTCCCATGAATCATAAAGGTTAACCGGACATAAGCCACGCGCTCATCTTCAGCTAATTGTGATTTCAACTCATTTATATCACGAGAAGAACCAGAGGTTTTACCATACAAGGCATACACAATCGCATCAA
This sequence comes from Bacillota bacterium, assembly GCA_023442905.1. Lineage (GTDB taxonomy): Bacteria > Bacillota > Bacilli > Lactobacillales > Aerococcaceae > Aerococcus. The sequence goes on from JAEZWY010000035.1 coordinate 6,874, forward strand.
AGATAGTAGTTTTTCCTGCACCAGTAGCTCCTGAAATTAAGAATAAATTTTGATCACCTAATTTTGTAAAGTCCAAGCTCGTTTTTTCTTTATAGGGTCCAAAAGCCTGTATTTCAAGTTGAATAGGTCTCACTATGCATGATCCTCCTTTAGTTTAGACTGGAAAATATCACGAACGATTTTAGCCTGAAATTCAGATAATTCCTGGTCCGTATTATTTTGGTAAAACTGCGCAAATTGATCCCAAACAGGCGTTGCTTGTATCTCATGACGCTTTTCTTTCAAATTTTGCTGATATTTATTTTCCAGAGCTACATATTCTAAACTCATAGCATTTGGATACCGCTTCTTCAATCGGTTCATGGCCTCATGCTGGGCATAAGCATCTGTTAATTCAAAGAAAATGTAGTCATCAGACTGTCCTTGTAGCAAAGTTTCGAATTGTCCACGAATTACCCGCATATCTTTGGTCGGTTTTAATGCATGTTTTTCAACTTCGATGGTGTTATTATCTTTATTCAAATCAATCTCTAAAAAGCCTTTATGATGGTTGACTTCTGATTTAGAAAACTTCAAAGGTGATCCTGAGTAACGTATTCTAGTATTCCCTACCTGTTGCGCACCATGTAGGTGTCCAAGTGCAACATAGTCAAAGCCATCAAAAACACTATTGGGTACATATTCACTTGTACCAATTGATAAAGGACGTTCTGAATCAGACTTTTCCAAGTCCTCTCCCGCATTTTCAACTGCACCTGCTGTGACATAGCCATGGTAGAGGATGATGTTCAGCCGACTAGTATCCCAATCCTCTTTGATACGTGCTACTTGAACTTTAGTAGCATCTTCAATACTATGGATAGTTTCTTCAGGATAAAGACGTTTAATTGTCAAATGATCGCTAAACGGTAGCATGTATACATCTGCCTCATCTAATTCAACTTTCTGAATTTCCGAACTAGCAACCCCTGTCATATATAAACCTTGTCCAGATAATAAATCGGCTGCATATCCTACTCTTTCACCTGAATCATGATTTCCAGCAATTATACAAATGGGGCAAGCTAATTGTTGTGACATTTTAGTCAGCATTTCATTAACTAATTGCACTGTTTCACTACTTGGCAAGGTTCGATCATATAAATCACCAGCCATAACCACTAAATCTGGCTTTAAAGCAACAGTTTGCGCTAACCAATCATCTAGTATTGCAGCTTGGTCCTCGATTAGCGAGTGATTATTCACTACCTTCCCAATATGCCAATCTGCTGTATGTACAATTTTCAATTACTGTCCCACTTCCTTCTCTATTATAGAAAAACACTATGAAGGTAGATGAATATAAATTAATCGTCAACATAGTGTTTATTCTTTATTCTATTTTTTCAACAATGGTTTTAAGTATTTTCCTGTATAAGAACCTTTGACTTTTGCCACCTCTTCAGGTGTACCATGAGCCACAATCTGACCACCTTGTGCCCCACCTTCAGGTCCAATATCTACAATGTAATCCGCTGTCTTAATAACATCTAAATTATGTTCTATCACGACAATGGTGTTACCTGCATCAACCAACCGCTGTAGAACAGCGATTAATCGTTTGATATCCTCTGTATGTAGACCAGTTGTTGGCTCATCTAAAACATACAAGGTATTGCCAGTCGCAACACGTTGAAGCTCACTCGCTAACTTCATCCGTTGCGCTTCACCACCAGATAATGTTGGTGCAGGTTGACCTAGTGTGACATAACCAAGACCTACATCTACAATTGCTTGTAATTTACGACGAATTTTTGGCACTGCGGCGAAGAATTCTAATGCTTCTTCAATACGCATGTCTAAAACTTCTGCAATATTTTTACCTTTATATTTCACCTGTAAGGTTTCTGAATTATAACGGGTCCCATGACACACTTCACACGGTACATATACGTCAGGTAAGAAATGCATTTCTACCTTTAAGATTCCATCACCTTTACATGCTTCACAACGGCCACCTTTAACATTAAATGAGAAACGCCCTTTTCCATAACCACGTAGTTTAGCCTCATTAGTTTGTGCAAAAAGGTCACGAATATCATCAAACACAGACGTGTATGTTGCTGGGTTAGAACGTGGCGTACGACCGATTGGACTTTGGTCAATATCAATAACCTTATCTAATGATTCGTAGCCAGAAATTTCATCTACTTTCCCATGCGGCGTTTTTGCTCTATTTAGCTCATGTACCAGATATTTTTTCATAACTTCATTAATTAAAGAAGATTTTCCTGATCCAGAGACACCTGATATTACATTTAGACGACCAATAGGAATATCAACATCCACATTTTTCAAGTTGTTTTCAGCGGCACCCTTAATATGGATAGCCCCTCTATCTTCTTTACGTCTTTTTTCTGGTAGGTCAATTTTTCGATCACCTTTTAAATATTGACCAGTGATGGAATCTTTATTATTAGCCACTTCATCCGGTGTACCTGCAGCGACGATTTCACCACCGTACTCACCAGCACCTGGTCCCATATCGATTAAGTAATCTGCTTCTCGCATCGTTTCTTCATCATGTTCAACCACGATTAATGTATTCCCTAAATCACGCATGCGTTTTAAGGACTTAATTAACCGATCATTGTCACGTTGATGTAAACCAATCGATGGCTCATCTAAGACATACATGATCCCTGAAAGATTTGACCCGATTTGTGTTGCTAAACGGATACGTTGTGCTTCACCACCAGATAAGGTTCCTGCAGAACGGTCTAACGTTAGGTAATTCAACCCCACTTCTTCTAAGAAATTCAATCGTGAAGAAATTTCACGCATAATTGGTTGAGCAATCGTCGTATTTTGTTCAGACAAATCTAAATGGTCAAAAAATTCAATTGTATCAACAATTGCCTTATGCGTAACTTCAGCAATATCTTGACCACCGATTTTAACTGATAACGCTTGACGATTCAATCGTTTACCATGACATACCTGACACTCTAATTCAGTCATATACTGACCCATAGCTTCTCGCATCGCCTTAGATTGACTAGACTGATGACGGCGGCGTACGTTAGGAATAACCCCTTCAAATACCCGCATTTTATCTTGAACAGAACCAAATTCATTTTGGTAATGGAAATGGAACTCTTCTTCTCCCGAACCATATAAAATAAGGTCTTGTTGTTCTTGGCTTAATTCTTTAAAAGGAACATCCATTGGCACACCAAAGGCTGTTGCTGCTTGTTCTAACATTGTTGGATAGAATGAAGAACTTTTTGAATCCCAAGGGACAATTGCCCCTTCTTTTAAACTTTTATTTTTATCTGGCACAATTAAATTAGGATCAGCTTCTATTTTTGACCCTAAGCCAGTACATTCCTCACAGGCACCATAAGGCGCATTAAAAGAGAATAAGCGGGGTTCTAACTCGCCTACAGTAAAACCACAGTGTGGACATGAATAATGCTCTGAGAAGAGGATCTCGTCCCCATCAATCAAATCACAGACTGCATAGCCATCAGCTAATCTAAGCGCAGCTTCTAAAGAGTCAGCTAAACGCCCTCTAATATCTTCTTTGATTACTAGACGGTCAATGACAATATCAATTTGATGTTTTTTATTCTTATCTAATTCAGGTACATCATCGATGTCATAGATTTCGCCATCAATACGCACACGGACATATCCCTGTTTACGGATACCGTCGATGATCTTTTTATGTTGACCTTTTTTACCATAAACAACTGGAGATAGAATTTGCACTTTAGTCCGTTCAGGCAAACTTAAAATCCGGTCTAACATTTGGTCTAAAGATTCACTCGTAATTTCGGTACCATCATTTGGGCAGATTGGTTGGCCAACCCGAGCATATAATAAACGAAGATAATCGTTCACCTCAGTAATCGTTCCTACTGTTGAACGTGGGTTTCTTGAGGTAGTCTTCTGGTCGATTGAGATAGCTGGACTTAACCCTTCAATAGAATCTACATCTGGTTTCTCTGTATTACCCAAGAATTGACGTGCAAAAGCAGATAAACTTTCTACATAACGTCTTTGTCCTTCTGCATATAAGGTATCGAAGGCTAAAGTACTTTTCCCAGATCCTGACAAACCAGTTACTACGACCATTTGATCGCGAGGAATATCAATATCTATATTTTTTAGATTATGGGAACGAGCGCCCCTTACTTTAATTAGATCTCTCAAACGTGCCACTCCTTATTGCTAAACCTTAGCTGTTACTGTTTATACTTATCACTTATCTATTATGACACAATTCGCATTTACTGCGAATGATTTGTCTTAAATACTTCCTTATTTTAACACAAACGTATGTTCGTTGTACAATATTCACCCTAGTATCTTGTCAAAATTTTCTTAACTTAGGGTATAGAAAAAGCCACCGACAAATGCCAGTGGCTTGAAAAGGTTATTAGTTTGGAATATGGATTAACCGAAACGTCCAGCAACATAATCTGCTGTTTGTGTATTTGTTGGGTTGTTAAAGATTTGGTCTGTTTCGCCAAATTCAATAATGTGAGATCTACCTGGACCAGTTTCTGGGTCTGCATAGAAGAATCCAGTGTAGTCAGACACACGCGCAGCTTGTTGCATATTGTGGGTAACAAT
>JAEZWY010000126.1 GCA_023442905.1 Bacillota bacterium
CGTTTGGTTAACCAAGCAAATAGACGTTCCAATAAAATACTCAAAACAATAAAGATAATAGCTGCCACAAAGTAACCTTCAAGTGACCGGTAAGTTAAGGCTGCTAGGGCTCGTACCTTACCAATCACATCAATGACACCTAGTGAAAAGGCTAGCGATGTATCTTGTAACAAGCTGACAATCATAGTGCCTGTTGCTGGGATAGCAATGCGGACTGCTTGTGGCAAGATAATCCGACGATAAGTTTGGCCTCTAGTCAAGCCGACTGACGCCGCAGCTTCCTTTTGGTCGGTTGCTACACTTGAAATGGCTGACCGAAAGATTTCTGAGAAAAAGGCCGCCGTACTCAACCCGTACGTGATATAAACATAATCAATTTTTTCAATATTGGCCAAGGCGGTAAAGATAATTGGCAATCCATAATAAATCAAGAATAGTTGCACCAATATTGGCGTCCCCCTGATAAAGGATACAAATACCTGACTAATTTGGGATAAAACAGGTACTTTTTCAATTCTGACAAAGGCAATAACCAATCCAAGTACCATACCAACAGCTGTTGCAACTGCTACGATTGCTAGTGTAATGGGGAGTGCGGATAGTATTTTTGGGAAAAAGGATACGACATATTCCCATTTAAAAAATTCTGACATGAGTTTCTCCTCCTAATTGTTGTAAATTTTTTGCCGTCTATTCAACCATCACTGTATGCATTACTTTTCTAAATCATTAAATGGTTAAATCTTCATATTGATAATATGGGGCTTCAACTCGGAGAACACTTTCATCAAACCGCTCTGGAATCAGCACCTTGTATAAAGAAACACCGATATCATTTGGATCTTCCCGAGTACCTAAAACCTGATAACCATTTCTTAAATACATATCTAGTAACCAAGGATGTCTTTTACCAGAAGTACCTAATACGTAGGCTGGTGCTTTTAAAGTCTTAATTAAAAATTCCTCTTCTACTTGTTTGAGGAATTTCTTTCCAATCCCTTGCCCCCTAAATTCATTAGCCGTCGCAAACCACCACAAGAAAGGATAGTGTGAAATAGGACTGTCATTTTCCCATGGTTGTCTAATGGTAATCGTCGAAATCAATTGTCCATCTCGCTCCAATACTAGTGCTATTCCAGTTTCGATGTTTTCTGTTACGGATTCTAAAGTAGCGTTAGTTGACGGCCAATCGATATCTAAATCTTTAACTTCTTGGAATGCTTCTTGGATCAATGCTAAATATGCTGGTGCGTCCTCTTTTGTAGCTATTCTTATACGATCTTTTCCCATCTTGCTTCCTCCTTAATAACTTTGTGTCCAATACGACTGGTAAATCTATAAAGTTGTTCATCAATTCTATTTGTCACGCTATCGCTAATAATAAAATCTTGCTCCTCCTTAACCACCTGGTCTTGCGTCGCAAAGGTTGATTGTAAAAGCTCTTCCGTGCCCAATTCTTTTAAAACAGGTTCCAAAGCATATTGCAGGGCTAACAAGTGGTGCTTAGATCCACCTAACCCTAAAGCATAAACCACCTTATCTTGTAGCGCTTTTTGTGGTAATACATCTAAATATGCCTTTAAAATGCCCGAATAACTTCCTTGAAATATTGGTGTAAAAATTAATACCCCATCTGAATTCAAAACCTGTTGATTGACTGCTTGAATTGTCTTATCCGTATAATCTGCTGTCATTAATGCCTCGGCTGGTAGCATATGTGCCTGTATCACCTGCGTTTGAATCTTGTATTCGAATAAAACTTGCTGGGCATAGGCTACCAAACCATTCAGTCGTGAAGATAATGAATTTGCCCCTACAATTAAAGTAACTTTTGTCATATCCTTCCCTCTTTCTTGGTGAATGCTTCTACTACTTTCTTACATCTAATCATCGCTATAAAACAAAAAACCCCTCCCTAATAAACAAACCTGTCTATTAAGAAGGGGCGATTTGTTAATGATCGCGGTGCCACCCTTATTCAAATTGCTCTCACGAACAATCTCTCATCCAGTAAATACTGAAAGATTTAACGATCTCACCCGTCCAACCAGCTTTCACTGACTAGATGCTCAGAGCTCATTTTCATTACCGGCAACCATCTGATTCCACCACATTCAGACTCGCTGTAGATTACCTGCATAATTACTCTACTCTTCAAAGCAATTGGTTATAAAAATGATTTGCAACTTTTGCTTGCAGTAAATTTAACAAATCTTCGCTAACTGCTTCAATATTACTGCCTAGGAAAAACAATCTATGAATTCATATTCACCAGAAAAAGCTCTTTAAGAAAACTGGGTAAAACGCTTGGCCTATCTAACTTCCCATTCAATTATCATCTTTTTTTAATCGTTAACCGCTATCATCACTGATATAGAACTAGCAAAAATAGGCATCAGAAAAAGGCAAATAAAATACAATAAACGTACTTTATTTGCCTTTTTAAAAAATTGTACATTTCAAGAAATACCTTAATATCAGTATTTGTCAGACAATAACTAACAAGATTGATAAATATTTCTAGTTATCATTTGACCTGAATAATCGATCAATAGTAGTAAAAATTAATCATTAGCCCATAAAAAATAGGCATGACCAAATAGCGATCATACCTAATCTAAATCTATTAATTGGATTTGCCGATACTGAAACCACCTAGCATGGCTTTGCCGTGAAAAAGAACTTTTAATCCACTTTATTTCTTACGTATATTATTCTGCAGATGGATCTTCAAATGCTGGTTCTAAGTGACCATTTGCAGCTAACTCTTCCAAGAAGTCATACACTTCTTGAGAAGTAAAGGCTGCTTTCAATGCATTAATTTTATCTGAATCAGCATTGCCTTCACGCGTAACAAGTTGAATAGCGAATCGATTAGATTCATCTTCTTCTAAGAAGAGTGCATCTGACGGTGTTAAACCAATTTCAGAAATATATGTTGGATAGTTAAATACTAAGTCAACCCCATCTTCATATGAAGCATTTAAATTCAACAAATCTACATGGGTAAATGTTAAGTTTTTATCGTTTTCGGTAATATCATCTACCGTTACAAAAGTTTCATCCGGTACATCAATCAAGCCTTGTGCATCTAAAATATGTAAAGCACGCGCTTCATTTGTCATATCACTTGGAATAGCCACTTCAGCACTATCTTCAATATCCTCAATACTTTCATATTCAGGGGCATAAAAACCAACAATTGCGTTGTAAATCGGTTGAATAGCTACCAAGTCACCATCACGTTCTTCATTAAAAACTTCCATAAATGGCTCATGTTGTGCAAAAGATGCATCCGCTTCATCATTTAAAACGGCTTCATTGTATTGAATATTGTCTGAAACCTCAACCAACTCAATTGTATAAGGGTCTTCCACAACTTCAGCAGCTAATTCCACAATATCAGTCATTGGTGTTGTATGTGAAGCAACTTTAATTACCGTATCCTCACTAGTTGTAGACTCAGAAGCTGTAGACTCAGCACTTTCGCTCCCATTTCCACAAGCAGCCAACAATAATCCTGCTGATAAGACACCTGTAAATAATAAACCTTTCTTCATAAACCTTACCTCCAAATTTTTTTGTAAAAAAGATTACCATATTTTAAGTTGGCAACAACTTATAGAAAAAATCATTTTTCATAAATTATGCCAAGAAAACCACCAATACTTACCGGTGATCGACTTTTTTCGCAACTTTTAACCCTAACCATTGGCAAACCTGGACGATAACAATAATCAATATAATTGCTGTATACATTATGTCGGTTTCGTAACGCTGGTAGCCATACCTGATCGCGAAATCGCCAATACCACCACCACCAACAACACCCATAATCGTTGAGTAGGAAATGAAAGACACAAAAGCCGTTGTATAGCCAATAATCAAGGATGACTTGGCTTCCACAAATAAGAATTTGGTTACCAATTGCCAAGTATTAGCCCCTAAAGCATCCGCTGTTTCCAAGACGCCCCGGTCTACATCCATTAAAGACTGCTCAACAAATCGGGCATAGAGCGCGATGGCAATCACCATCATCGGAAATGATGCAGCTACTGGGTCCCCTGTCGCACGACCATAAGTCGCTCGAATTAATGGTTGCATAGATACCACCAAAAGTAAGAAGGGAAATGACCGGATAATATTAACGATGAAGGACAAAATCTGATAGACAACTTTATTTGCTCGTGGATTACCCTCATTAGTTAAAAATAAAAGGGTACCTAAAGGCAAACCTAAAATAATCGCCGCTATCATAGCGAATCCCATCATAATACCTGTCTCGCCAAGACTTTCAATGATATCAGGCATAAAATCAAGCAACCGTTCCCAATAAACTTGTGAGTTATTCATGACCTGCTAGCACCTCCAAGACCTGTTGAGCGTAAGACTGGCTATTGTCAGAAACAGCTTGTATATCTGATTGAACTGCTAGCACTTGACTGACTTGTCCATTTTCTAATATAGCTGCTCTTTGACACAATGCCTTAATCACTTCTAACTCATGTGTCACCACAATCATGGTCATAGGATAAGCATCATAAGCTGCCTTTAAAACCTTAACAATTTCACCCGTAGTTCGCGTATCTAAAGCCGATGTAGGCTCGTCAGCTAATAAGATTTTAGGACGTGTGATTAAAGCTCGAGCAATACCAACTCGTTGCTTCTGCCCACCTGACAATTGACTTGGATAATGGTTACCCTTATCTGCCAAACCCACAAACCCTAGCACTTCATCTACCGTTAAGGGATTATCATATTTATGTAGACTCAAGGGTAAAGCCACATTCTCAGCCACTGTTTTGTTATTGAGAAGATTGAATTGTTGAAAGACCATGCTGATATCTTTTCGAAAGGTCCGTAGTTCTTTAGCAGACAATTCATTCACCGAGACATCATCTACAACTACCTGCCCCGAAGTGGGTCTTTCTAAAGCATTAATGAATCGTAGCAAAGTTGACTTACCCGCACCACTCTCGCCAACCAAACCAAATATTTCTTCATCTTGAATGGTTAGTGTCACTTGGTCGAGCGCTTGTATGCGGTTTCCACTATTCATAAATTCTTTCGCTACTTGCTTAAATTCAATCATGTATCTTTCACCTTCTTCTATATCTTGTGTTTCATATTACCAGCATTTTTTATTGCTGTCTAGCATATTTTACTGTTATACTTTTGTTGACATTCTGTTATATAACTATTTATACAGATAGGAAAAAGGCCGAGAAAATAATTTCTCGACCTTAGTAGTTTATAGGCTATTCTTTTTAAAATACGATAACTGGTAAGCCAATATAAGCTAATTCGTAAACTTCTGCCATTGTTGTTGGCGGTGTATTGATACAACCTAGAGAACCATTTTGTTGGTAAGCATCTCCACCAAAGTTTGATTGCCAATTCGCATCATGAATCCCTTGTCCTGTATAGTCAAAGGCCATCCAATAATCTACTGGTTGTGCATAATCTTTTTGCGTTCTTGGATTATACCCTTTTAAAACAGATGGATTTTCCATGTTCCAGATTTCATAAGCGCCTGGCACCGTGTCAGTACCTGTATTCCCACTTACGATATCAGTAGCAATTTTTTGTTCACCATCAATATAAACAAACATCTTTTGTTTACTTAAATCTACTTCAATATAAGATGTACCGAAGAAATCATCTTGATTATAGCCGCCACCCCAAATATTTGGTTCAACGACTGTATCTTCACCAGAAAGAACAGCTTCAGAAACCAATTGTGTAGTCATTTCACGCTCAATATACCAACCATAAATACCAGATGTCACCGTAACTTCACCTGATTCAGTAGATTGGAATTGATGGTCTTGATTTAAACCAGCATTTTCAACGTTCCATTCATACAAGTATTGATCAATTGCCTCTTCATCTACTTGAACTTCTCCTTGATCATTCGTACTTACCCATGCAACCAGCGTTTCACTTGGAATATTCACCACTTCATCTTCAATTTGTAATCCAATTATCGCTGATAAAATATTTTCCAACTTAGCTTTCGCCGTTTGAATAGCTTCATCATCGCTTGTCACTGATGGCTTCACATAGGCATCAGATAAGGCTAATTCACTTGCGCCCGATTTAACTTTTGATAAGATAGCATCCGCTAACGAATCTGCTGAAACCTCCGTTCCTTGAGTTTCAGGAACTACTTCCACAGCCTTAGTATCATCATTAATCACGACTTGCGCATTAGTTGAGGGTTTACTCTCTTCTTGCTCAATATTTAATTGATTAAAATATGCCTTAAAGGTATCACGATCAACTGTCCATTCATTATTCTCATTAGCATCTACTGATTTTAAAGCATTGCTAACAAATTCTACTGGCCATGTGAAAGTCGTTTGTTGTTTTAGCAGCGTATCAAACGAGTCATTTTCTGCAGGTTTAAAGCCGGCTTCTTGTAAATTAATGGTAGAGATTTCCTTATCCTGGTCTGTAATTGTCATTGTACGCTCAGTATTGGCTTTTGCCACTGCTGCTTCCGCATCAGATTGCGTCATTCCACTGACATTTACATTAGAAATAGTGGTTGCTGGTAAGAAGTGTGATTGATAATAATAAATACCAACCCCATATCCTACTACTAGTACCGCTAAAACTGTCCCCAATATCCACATAGAAACTTTCTTCATTCAACTATCTCCCTTCACATTTCTATTCGCTTTAAAGCTTTCTTTCATTGTACCTTATTTCTTGTAATATTTCTGTAATATTTAACTAATTTATCATATTTTTAATTATCTAAATAATACACTTTCCCTTTTCACCGAAAAACAGCCAGAATTCCAGTACTTACATCCTGGTCAAACTCCAGCTAGTAGTCTTACTTAGATTTTCTTTTACGTCCAAATAAAAGGTCTACCAACACTGTAGCCAAATAGCCAACAACCAAAGTTGACCCAATAAAGGCTAAGGTAGACAAGGAGGCTGACCGTGTATCCGTAGCCCACATACCTTCTTGAAAAATAAAGAAAGCAATGATACCCACAATCAGGAATACCACAACTTTTAATAGTATACTTTTGATATTGACCTTCAAGTTATTGTCGTCTAATTCATCATAATTATTTCCCAATAAACCACTTAGTTCGATTTTATAGACATTACGAAACGAATGATCATCCTCAGTTCCCTTACGATTTACATCACGCTTGTTCATACTTGCTCCTCCAAATTTTTTTTGGCTAACATTTTCGTACCACAATTGACTGCATTATATAACGTATACGCAAAGGAAGTCCAATTTAGCTCGAAATTGAACTTGCTATCTGACCCTATTCAAGTCAAATTATCCGTTAGAATTGATATTACAAACTTTAAAAAAGTTGATCAAATAAAAAAGCTGATAGCCATTTTACGACTACCAGCACTCTTCAATAAATTATTTTAAATTTCCACCATTAGTAGCGATCACGTCTTTATACCAATCGAATGATTTTTTCTTGTAGCGTTCAAGTGTACCTGTACCGTCATCATTGCGGTCAACATAAATGAAACCATAACGTTTAGACATCTGAGCAGTTGATGCTGAAACAAGATCAATACAGCCCCAGCTGGTGTAACCCATAATATCTACACCATCTAACAATGCTTCCCCCACTTGTGCTAAGTGGTCATTCATGTATTTGATTCGGTAATCATCTTCAACTGTTTTCTCACCATTTGGACCATCTACTAAGACATCTTTAGCCCCTAAACCATTTTCAACGATGAATAAAGGTAATTGGTAACGGTCATAGAATTGATTTAAGACTAGGCGTAAACCAACTGGGTCTACTTGCCAACCCCACTCAGAAGCTTCTAAGTAAGGATTCGGAATACCACCCATAATATTACCTTCACCCGCTTGGTATTGGTCACGATTTGCTGCCTCAGCAACCGACATGTAGTAAGAGAAAGAAATGAAGTCTACTGTATTTTCTTTCATTACTTCTTTATCACCTTCAGCGAATTGGATTTCGATATCATTTTCTGCAAAATAGCGATTAATATAAGCTGGATACTCACCACGTGCGTGAATATCTGAGAATAAGTAATTTTGATTTTCAGCTAAGTGTGCAGCCATTACATCATCCGGATTAGGTGTAATTGGATACGTTGGCATCGCCAAGACCATACAACCTACTTGAAAGTCTGGATTAATTTCATGGGCTATCTTTGTCACTGAAGCCGAAGCAACTAATTCATGGTGAACTGCTTGATACAGGTCTTGTTCAGATAATTCTTCAGGTGGTGTATCAATACCACCTGACATAAATGGTGCATGCAATACTGAGTTCACCTCGTTAAAAGTTAACCAGTATTTTACCTTATCTTTATAACGGGTAAATACAGTTGTGGCATATTTTTCAAAGAAGCCAATTAATTTACGATTGGTCCAACCATTATATTTCTTCGTTAAGTTTAAAGGTGTTTCATAATGCGATAAGGTTACCAATGGTTCAATACCATATTTGTGGAGCTCATCGAATAAGTCATCATAGAATTGTAAACCAGCTTCGTTAGGTTCAGCATCACCCCCATTTGGGAAAATTCGCGACCATGCAATAGAAGTACGGAAAACTTTAAAGCCCATTTCAGCGAACAAGGCCACGTCTTCTTTATAACGGTTATAGAAGTCAATCCCCACTAACTTCAAGTTATCTTCTGTCGGACCATCTGTAATTTCGCCCATTCCACCGTTTGGCGTAACGTCTTGAACGGTTAACCCCTTACCGTCTACATCAAAAGCTCCTTCAAATTGATTGGCAGCGGCAGCCCCGCCCCATAAGAAACCATCTGGAAATCTATATTGACTCATTCTACAATTCGCTCCATTTCTTATTGTTGTATTATTCAATTTATTTACACGACTAGCATATCATTAAAACGCTTTCTTGTAAAATGATTACCATTAAAAATTATTATACCCTTATAAAAATCCGAGCAAATAAAATACAAAGTCGTTACATAGTAAAAAGGGCATAGCAATATTGCCACACCCTTTTTACAACTAACTCTGCATAGGGGCTAATCGTTAAATCATTGATAGCTTGCCTCAATGGCCTTTCTTCACCAATAACCTTTAACTCACGATCTTTTCTAACCATATCAAGACCATATTTACTTAAAATATTAGACATAATCTTTTCGTCTACAACTATCGTGTTCTCACCTAGATAAAATGGTTCGTACAAGTCCATCACATTGATACCTTTAGGAGAGGAAAGTAATAGCTGTTTCATCACGATATTACGTCGTTCCACTGGCGAGGCGCCCTCATGGGTACGTGCCACTTTGCTTATATTATTCACTCGATCATTTAAACGGTAACCCCTCCCCCTTTGTGAGATGATATAGGTTGGATTATTAGACTCTTCATTAATTTGATTGACTAAACGGTAAATAGTTTTTTTTGACACATTCAACGTTTCGGCAAGTGTATCCGCAGTCACAAAATCATTACGACTTGCTAACGTAAATATCAATGTTTGTTTTCTGCTATCAGATACGCTCATTAACTTCCCCTCCTTGTTTATTATCTTACCAAGATTTAATGTAAGCGCTTCATACTTTTTTGTCCATTGCTATGGACAAATTCATTTAATGTAATTGAAAAAAGCCACTCCCATAAAGAGTGGCTTTAAGTTTAAATATGCTTATTCGGACTATTAGCGTGCTGCTTGTCCATTAGTTTCAATAACTTCTTTATACCAGTCAAATGATTTTTTCTTAGAACGGTGTAAGTCACCACTACCATCATCTTGGCGGTCAACATAAATTAACCCATATCGTTTAGACATCTCACCAGTACCTGCTGATACTAAGTCGATTATACCCCAAGGTGTGTAGCCCCATAATGGAATACCGTCTTCTTCAACAGCATCCATAAATGTATTGATATGTGCTTTTAAGTATTCAATACGATAATCGTCGTTAATTGAGCCGTCTGCTTCAACTGTGTCTACGGCGCCTAGACCATTTTCCACGATAAATAATGGTTTACGGTAACGGTCCCATAGTGCGTTCATTGTTGTACGTAAACCTAATGGATCAATTGCCCAGCCCCATTCAGATTCTTTTAAGTAAGGGTTCTTCACACCTTTAAAAGCGTTCCCTGTTACCATATCATCAGAAGAGATTTCAGCTTTTGATACACGACTTGAGTAATAAGAGAAAGTAATATAATCTACGGTATTTTCCCGCAAGATTGCTTCATCTTCAGCAGTGATACCAATATCAATTCCTTCATTTTCAAACATAATTTTGGCCCATTCTGGGTATTCCCCACCAGCTTGGACATCGATGAAGAAGTAGTTATCACGGTTACTCAAGTTTGCTGCCCAAACATCCTCAGGATTAGATGAGTAAGGATAGTATTCACCAGCTGCCAACATTGAACCCATTTTAGCTTCAGGATCAATTTCACGAAGTACTTTTGTAATTTTAGCACTTGCTAATAATTCATGGTGTGCTGCCGTATACAATACTTGTGTACGTTCTGCTTCGTTTAGGTCACCTAAGTAAATCCCTGCACCCATAAATGGTAAATGTAATAACATATTAATTTCATTGAAAGAAATCCAGTATTTTACTTTACCTTTATAACGGTTAAATAAAGCTGTCGCATAGTTTACGAACAAGTCGACCATTTTACGGTCACGCCATGAACCCAACTCATCGATTAATGTTTTTGGTACATCAAAGTGGTTGATTGTTACAACCGGCTCAATACCATATTTTAACAATTCATCGATAACATCTTCGTAGAATTTTAATCCTTCTTCATTTGGTTCTGATTCAAATCCTGTAGGGAAGATACGAGACCAAGCCATTGAGAAACGGTAAGATTTCATGCCCATTTCAGCAAACAAGGCAATATCCTCTTTATAGTGGTGGTAAAAATCGATGGCTTCATGCGAAGGAAAGTGTGATCCTTCTGCCACTTCAGAATAATGCAATTCACCGGCTGTTACCGCAAAACGTTGTTCACCATGAGGAATTAGGTCAACACTTGTTAACCCCTTGCCACCTTCAAGGTAACCACCCTCTAATTGATTAGCGGCTGTAGCGCCACCCCATAAGAAATCTTTAGATAATTCTCTAGACATATTCATACTCCTTTTCTTTTACTTCACTATAGTAAATAGATAATCATTTTCCGCAACAGTTGGTTCTGTTGTGGTTAAGACATCTGTAAAGTTATCCGTATTGGTTACTATTACAGGTGTTATCGTATCATAACCAGCTTCATTAATGGTACCGATTTCAAACTCAACAAGCAAATCTCCAGCTGATACTTTCTGGCCTTTTTCCACGTGACTAGTATAACCGCGACCATCTAAATTCACAGTATCTAAGCCAATATGAATCAATAATTCTACGCCAGTATCTGTCGTAATACCAACAGCATGTCCAGTTGGGAAAAGTACAGAAACTGTTCCGTTAGCTGGTGCAAGGACCTTGCCCTCACTTGGTTGAATAGCTACTCCTTTACCTAAAGCACCACTAGCAAACACTTCATCTGCAACTGCTGTTAATGGTAAAACATCACCGACTAATGGACTAGCAATAATTTCTTCTTTGGCTGACGCTGCCATTTCCGCATCAGATACAACACCTTCAGTACTAGTTGTTTCACCTTTTAAAGGGTCAACAGCTTGTGCGTCTGTTGGTAATTCTTCTGCTAAACGATTCACTGGGAATACCATTTGTAAGATAAAACCGATAGCTACTGCAATTGCATATGAAATCACTACATTCCAGAAGTTGGCACCAAGGTTTCCTTCGTTATCAATCATATTCATTAAACTGAAGATACCTAGACCACCTGTACGATAAGCTGTAGTGGCTGTTGCCCCGGCATATGCACCAGCAAAAATATTCGCGATGATAGCATAAACAAATGGACGTCTTAATGGAATCATGATCCCGTAGATAACTGGTTCAGTAACCCCAAATAAGGTTGAAATGGCACCCGGAATAGCAATATCTTTTAATTTTTTTTCCTTACCTTTAATTAACATAGCGATTAAGACACCCAGCACACCAAATGTTGAAATTTGCATTAGTGGTCCAAGTGGATTTAACCCTGTTTCAGCTAACAATAGGTAAGTGATTGGGATAATTCCCCAGTGTAATCCAAAGATTACTAGTAACTGCCAAGAAGCTGCTAGTAAAGCTCCGAATACTAAAGGTGATACACCTTGCAACCAAGTAAAGAATACACCAATCAAGCTAGCTGCCCATGTCGCAATTGGTCCAACTACCATTAAAGCAATTGGCACAGCAATAATAATCGTGAAGAATGGGGTTAAGAATGAATTCACTGTTGATGGAATCCGTTTCTTGAACCATTTCTCTAATCGAGAACCTAACCAAACCGCTACAATAATTGGAATAATGGCTGAGAAGTAACCATTTGAAGGTAAAATTACTGGTAAGCCAAAGACCGTTGAATAAATGTCTGAAGCAAATGCTGTTCCCTCAAATAGTGTATATAACACATCATTTTGCATTGAAGCTGAAAGTGCTGGATGTAAGAAAGCGACTGCAATTGCTAAAGCAGTAAAGACATTCATCTTCAGCTTTCTAGCTGTAGTCACTGCAACCATCACTGGTAGATATTGGAAAAAACCATCTCCAGCTGCTTGTAGCAAGAGGTATAAACCACTATTTCCAGCATTTAAGCCCATCGTTCCTAATATTGCCACAATACCTTTAATCATCCCTGTTGCCGCAAGTGGCATCAAGAACGGTTGGAAAACACCCGAGATAAAGTCAATGGCTTTATCTGCTAACTTACGGTTATCTTCTTCCGGTTCATTTTGACCATTAGATTCGTCTCCACCTAAATTAGTTGACTCTACAATGGCTTCGTACACATTTGAAACTTCATTACCAATAACAACTTGATATTGACCCGATGCTTTCATGACAGTCACAACCCCATCTAATTGCTTAATGGTATCTGTATCTGCCTTTGATTCATCCTTTAAATTAAACCGCAAACGCGTAACACAATGACGCAAACCATCAACATTCTCTTCTCCACCGACATTTTTTACAATGTCGTTTGCTAAAGCTTTATAATCTTTTATTGCCATTTCTACTCCCTCTTTTCATTTTTCACACAAAAAAACCCAAACAAAAACATAGCCAAAAGAAAGAGTCTCCCCTTTACTATGTTTCCATTTAGGTTTTGCCTGCTAATCAGTAACAATCCATAGTGGAATGTATATTATTTTCATGTAAGCGCTTAATGTATTTCTATATTATCATGCTCATTTATATAAAGCAAATACTTTTTCAAAATTATTCAATATTTAGAAATTTTATTGAGCTAGATCCATTAGTTGATTGAATCTGGGAAAGGTATTTGGGCTTCCCCAGCAATTGCCTGAAGCTCAGCTATTGTAACCTCATCAACGGGAATCCCTTTCTTCTCTGTTTCTTCTTCAGCTTTTAATTCTTTATCTCCAGGAATGAAGATAGGCACATCAGCGTCTAACCTATTTGCCTGCCTAATACGGTCTAGATAAGCATCTAATCCCTTTTGGATTACTTTTTCGTCTCCAAATAATGTCGGATTTATAACTAGAAAGAAGTGACAAATACCACCATTATCTGAAATCTGGTCGGAAGTTGCACCCTCTGAAATAATAGCAGTTAATAATTCCACTATTAATCCCAAACCAAAACCTTTATGGCTTCCACTATCTTCTTTAAAACCACCTAGAGGCGCTAAGCCACCTTTCTCACCTACAAAGCTTGGACTATAATCAGCTAAAGTCCATGTCTCAGGATGAGGTAATTGTCTTTTCTCATATACTTGCACCTTGCCGTATGAAACTGTTGTAGTCGCTGCATCAAAAAGAAAACGGTCATCTACACCAGACATCCCAAAAGCAATTGGGTTAGTGCCCACAAAAGGTTGACGGGCTTTTGTAGGCACCATAATGGCTCTAGAATTCGTTAGCGATAAGCCAATTAAACCAGCCTCAGCTGCTTGTTGAGCATAGTAACCAGCGATACCATAATGATTAGAATTTCTTACTGTAACTATACCAATACCTGTTGCTTGGGCTTTTTTAATAGCTAAATCCATGCTCTTCTTACCAGTTAATTGTCCCATAGCCGCCTGACCATCAACCACCGCTGAAATAGGGGTTTCCTTGATGATTTTTGCCTGATTATGTATCTTAATTTGTCCTGATTTTATTCTGGAATCATAATATTTCAGACGCTGTACCCCATGAGAAGGAATACCAGTACTGTCTGCTTGCAAGATAATTTCAGTGATTAAGGCAATGTCTGCTTTTTGAAAAACCATAATTTTCATAAATCGTATTCAATAAAACTTGTAAACTGTTCTTGGTAAACCTCTTTAATTCAGTCAATATCTCACTCCTTCATA
>JAEZWY010000177.1 GCA_023442905.1 Bacillota bacterium
GTCAACTTGTAGACCCATGAAATCAAGATATCTGTAGTCCCGGCATTGTTCCCTACTGAACCAGGTCCACCTTCATTAAATAGGTAAATCATTGTGAAGTTGTTGAAGTTTCCTGTGTATTGCGTGATTAATACCGGTGCCGCAACTGACAAGATATGCGGGAAGGTAATGAATCGGAATTTTTGGATTGGTGAAGCCCCGTCGATTGAAGCGGCTTCGTACCACTCACCTGGAATAGATTGTAAAATTGACGTGGTCAATACGTAAATATATGGGAAACCAAGCCAACCCTGGATAGAAATTAAGGCCACCTTGGTCCAGAATGGGTCCGTTTTCCAGGCTAGTGCTGGAATTTCCAAGAATGGAATAAAGTTATTGATAAACGGAATGACCTGGGAGTTAATGGCTCCGGCAGATGGGTTGAACATATTTGAAAAGGTTAAGATTGAGATGAAGGCTGGTACCGCCCATGGTAATAGCAAGATAACCCCGAAAAAGCGACGGAATTTGATGAATGGTTGGTTCATCAGAATCGCTAGGAAGATGCCTAGACCTACTTGCAAGGTTGTAGCAAATAGGGTCCAAATGACGGTCCATGAGAATACGGCACCGAATGTTTCTCGGTAGGTTGTTAGGGTAAAGATTGAATTAAAGGTCTCAAACCCTGTCCACTCGATTAATTTAGCGGGTGGAATGTGTTGAAAGTCGTAGTTGGTAAATACGATTAGGATCGTTACCACTACTGGGAACACAATGGCAAATAGCATTAAGATATAGGCTGGGATGGTTAATAGATAAGGGAAACCTGATTCATAAAGGTTATTTAAGATATCCTTGGCTGATCGGTTGACCTTGTCTGGGTTGATGGCGTTTAGTTTAGCCACATTGCGCGCATCCCACATTTGTACGGCGTAGAAAATAAAAAAGATGACAGTTATTAATAATTCAAGTACCCCTTCAATTAATAAGAAGAGGGAATGATCTTCACGAGGTGTTACACCTAGGGTAATTAAGCCATTGAAGGCATCAAACCCAAAGCTGAATAAGTGGAGAATGTATAAGGCAAAAATGACTAAAAAGATGACGCCTTTAAGGACTTGCTTGTTTACAAATTGCCCACCACCAGGGATGATTGAGGCCAAAGTCGCTTGATTGATACGACTCTTTTGCTCAGAAGTGAAGTTCACTTTTTTTCTTTCTTTTGCAGTTTTAACCACTGCAACCAACTCCTTCACTAGAAAACCATGACAAGTATCATAGATTCTTTTTGTTTAATGGTTCATTACTTAAAAATTTATGCCACTTCTTATAATAAGAAGGATGGCTCAGCGATGATTACTAAACCATTAGCTAAACCATCCTCAATGTTTTTTAAGATGTGTCACTTAGTATTTTTGTGCAATGTTATCTGCAATCACTTGAACAGCGTCGTCAGCTGATTGTTGTGCAGATTTGTTACCAGATACCGCATCAAACATCATTGTTTCAGCACCCGTCCAAACTTCCGCCATTTCTGGAATATTTGGCATTGGTACAGCATCGTTATATTGTTCGATAACAGCAATCGCTAATTCATTTTCACCAGCATCCACAATCGCTTGACGTGCTTGTTGGTTAGCTGGTACTTCTGAGTTAAATTCATGTAAGCTATTCATATTCTCTTCAGTGGTCACATATTCTAACCATTGTTGTGCGGCTTCTTCATTTTCAGTATAGCCTGAAACAACCCAGCCCTTACCACCACCGAATGTTTGGTAAGCTTCCCCATTTGGCAATGTTGGGATTGCAGCAACGCCGTAGTCAACGCCACCTTCTTGGTAAGAAGCTGCAGACCATGGTCCGCCGATTACTGCAGCTGTACTGCCAGAGATGAAGGTTTCATCTACGAAGCTACCAGCTGAAGTTGTATCTAACATACCTTCTGGCCATTTTTCGTACCATGTTTGTGCGTATTCAATCCCTTCAACAGCACCTTCAGTATTTAAGCCGATGTCAGCTGTATCAGTACCATCTTGCCCGAAGATGTAGCCACCGTAACCAGCAATTAAACCGTAAGCAGAGTAGAAGTCTACCCAGTTTGCTAAGAAGCCGGTGTTTTTGCCTGATTCAGAAGAGTAGTCATATGCTGAATCTTCTGATAAGGCTTCCAATTCTTCAAATGTTGTTGGGGCAGTATCGATTAATTCTTTGTTGTAGTAAAGGACTAAGGCTTCAACTACATAAGGCATACCGTAAATTTCGTCATTAGCTGTTACTTGACGCTCGTCTGTTTCGTCATAACGACCATCATCTGGTAGTGTTACTGGTAATAAATGTCCTTGAATACCTAGGTTTCCAATCCGGTCGTAAGGGGCGATTGTCACGTCTGGCGCAATCCCTGCTGGACCATCTAATGAAAGTGAATCTAAGGTTTCGAACATTTCACGTTCAACAACTTCAACGTCAATCCCTGTCTCTTCTTCAAAGGCTGGGGCAATTTCGTTTACGTAATCTACATAGTCAGCACCAACTGATACTTGTAAGGTGCTACCGCTTGCGCTATCTGATCCGCCATCTGAACTAGCAGATTCTTCACCACCATTCCCACATGCTGCAAGCACTAAAGCAGCTGACGCTGTTACCAAACCAAAGGCTGTTTTCTTCCACTGCAATTTACTCATTTACTTTTCCTCCTAAAATATAAATACCCATTATGTAATCGCTTGCACAGATTATGGCACACGATTTTATTCTTTGCAACCGTTTTCGTATAAGTTTTAAAAATTTTTTTTTACTTTTAATATATTGCAAAGTATCTTTTAATGTCGACTAGCTTAATTTACACTACCCATGTAGGTTCCCGGCCTCACTTGAATGTAACCGCCTTCAACTTCTGCAAGGTTGGTGAGGACAATTTTTGTATTTTTATCTAGACCTATCTGCAGGTCTTGATTACCCTGGTTAAAATAGGCGCGCAAAGTTTGTCCTCGGTAAGTCTTTGTAAAGGCTAAAATTCGCTCACTAGGCAAGTCCCGTGACCAGTCTAGGGTCCCCAAGTTGATGAGGTCACTATAGTTCCGTCGCATTTGAATCAGGTCCTTGGTAAATTGCCACATCGCTTGGTCTTGCTTATCCTTTTCCCAGACCATGCATTTGCGGTTGTCTGGGTCGTCGCCACCGTCCAGACCGATTTCCGTGCCGTAATAGATGCAAGGCGTACCGGTTTGAAGGAAGGTGAAAGCAAGAGCTGACTGGACTTTATCCTTGTCGTAATTGGCCCGGGTTAGGATTCGGTCGGTGTCGTGTGAATCTAATAGGTTAAACTGGGCCTGGTTGGTTTGCGTTCGGTAAAGCATTTGTTGACTGGTCATCCGGTCCATAAACTGCTGGTTGGTCAGCTCACGATTTGCTGTCTCGTCGCCTATTTGATCTTTTGATGTCAGTCCTATTGATCCTGTCGGTCCAAAAAAGAAGTCCTTGATTTGGTCTGTCATCGGATAATTCATGATGGCATGGAATTCGTCCCCTTCAAGGAAACGCTGGGCTGAATGCCAGATTTCGCCCACAATATAGAAATCTTCTTTCAAATTGACGCAAGTCCGGTGGAAGTCTTTCCAAAATTGATGGTCCACTTCATTGGCTACATCTAACCGCCAGCCGTCGATATCAAATGCTTGAATATAGTGACGGGCAACGTCTAACAAGTAGGCTTTTACCTCAGGGTTTGCCGTATTTAATTTGGGCATGTGGGGTTCAAAGGCAAAGGTCTGGTAGGTCAATTGCTGGCGGTCAAACCGCTCGCCGCCACTATAGTCAATCGCCCCAAAGGCTTGAACAGGAAAGTCTTGAATATGAAACCAATTTTTGTAGATAGACTGGTCTTGATTTTCCAAGACGTCTTGCCATTGGCTGGATGCATAGCCGATATGGTTGAAGACAGCGTCTAGCATTACTCGAATGCCCCGAGCATGGGCTTGGCTGACCATTTTGCCAAATAATTCAGCGTCACCGAAGGCTGGATCGATAGTCATATAGTCGCTAGTATCGTATTTGTGATTGGTGTCCCCTTTAAAAATCGGGGTAAGATAGATGCCAGTGATCCCCAAATCAGCCAAATAATCCAGATGGTCGATAATCCCTTGCAAGTCTCCGCCATAGAAGTCATCATGACGGGGATGGGCCCTGGAACCCCAAGGCAAGGTGTTTTCTGGGTCATTTGTGGGGTCTCCGTTCGCAAACCGTTCAGGGAAAATCTGATACCAGACCGTGTCTTTCACCCAAGCTGGCGTCTTAACCCGGTCACTTTCATGAAAATATGGCAGGCGGAAATAAGCATTGACTTGTCCTAAAATATGGGCATCATCTGCTGGGTAAATTCCGCGATCACAATAAAAGACCTGATTCCCGTCAAAGTCCTGGACACGAAAGGCATAAGCTAGACGGTTGGGCGCTAATGGCCACTCACACTGCCAATAGTCATGGAGGTCACTAGAGGCGACTTTCGTCATTTCCTGACTGGTCCGGTACCAAGCCTCGGAATAATGTAGGTAGGTATCCCCCGCCAACAAATCCACCTTGGCTACGTCATCTTTCTTAGTGCGCAGGCGAATATGGACGGTATCTTCATCATATAAATAGGCAAATTCACTCTCCGGTCGGTGGTATAAAGCTGCTGAATCCAATGGTTTTCCTCATTTCTATTTTTTATTGTAATACTTAAAAAGTAACCGCTTACATATAAAGGTAGAAAAATAGCTAATGGCCTCTAACCATTAACTACCCTCCTAATCGACTTAGCTCACCCTAAGATTTACTATCTTCAATGGTAAACATCAAGCCGACATTTTTCTTTATGACTATATTAAGAGTAAATTTTACCTGCCTCTTGACCGCCATCGATTTGTTGGTCAACACTAGCTAATTCAATTCGGTCAATAGATTCACTGTTCGTCACAACCACGATCACTGTTTTTTCCTTACCAGCCTCTTCGATCGCTTGTAAGTTAATTTCGCCAAGCACTTGACCAGCTGTCACTTCTTGGTCCACGGCTACCTTTAAACCAAAGATTTCCGGGTCAAAATTGTTGGTATCAATCCCCATGTGGATCAATACTTCAAGGTCATTGCTCGTTTGAATCCCGATTGCATGATGGCTTGGGAAGATCGACACGATTTTACCAGCTACTGGCGCATAAACTTTAGCAGTTTTAGCGTCTGCATCAGGCTCGACAGCGTAACCGTCACCCATCATTTTTTCCGAGAATACAGGGTCATTTACACGAGAGATATCTAATAATTGACCAGCAACCGGTGCAAAAACAGGTGATGCTTGACCAGATGCAGCCGATTTCTGAGACGTGGCCACTGGTTCGCTGGCTCCCGCTTTGCCTGTTACCTTGTCAGAAGGTGCCGGAATAGCAGTACCAGCGTCCAACAAGTCGTTGATGTCAGATTTTAAGATATCAGATTTTGGTCCGTAAATAGCTTGTACCCCAGTACCGCGAACCATTAAGCCCATAGCACCAGCTGCTTTCCAATACTCATCGCTAGCTACTTTTTCAGTATCTTTAACTGTCACACGTAAGCGCGTCATACAAGCATCTACAAAATCGATATTTTCACGGCCACCTAATAAGTAGATAACATCTGCAATTTGTTGTTCACTAGCGCTTGATGCAATCGCTGAAGTTTGACCTTCAGATCCTTTACCTGCTTCTTCTGCGCCTAAACCTTCCTCATAGTTACCTAAACGACCAGGTGTTGCATATTTAAATTTCTTGATCATGAAGTTTGCAATAAAGTATGTTAATACACCAAAGACTAGCGTTACGATGATGAAATTGATGACATCACCCATAATACCCGCTTGCGCAGATAATGGAATACGAGTTAAGAATTCAATAATCCCGAATGAATGCACCCGTAGGCTTAACACATCTGCCATAGCAAATGCCGCCCCTTGAATCACCGCATACACCACATATAAAGGCATAGCGATGAACATAAACATGTATTCCAATGGTTCAGTTACCCCAGTTAGGAAAACGGCAGCCGCAGCTGAAATAAACATTGGTTTATATTTATCTTTCTTATCTTGGTCAACATTACGGTACATTGCGTAGGTTAACCCCATCAAGATACCTGAGGAACCAATCATTTGCCCAACTTTGAAACGAGCAGGCACCCAATTTTCTAGTACAAATTGATAATTTTGCGTGTCACCAGCATTGTTGAAGTTTGCTAAGTCAGTTGCCCAAGCTAACCATAGTGGGTCTTGTCCAACTACTTGTGCACCCGCTTGCGCACCCGTTAAAATTTCATATGTACCACCAAGTTCGGTGTAGTTAATCGGAATGGTTAACATGTGATGTAAACCAAACGGTAACAATAGACGTTCCAAAGTACCAAAGATAAATGGCGCTAAGATTGGCGCAGTATCTTGAGAAGTTGCAATCCATTGACCAAATGCGTTAATACCTGATTGAATCACTGGCCAAACAACTGCTAAACCTAAAGCAGTCACTAATGCCCATGCAATCACGACAAATGGTACAAAGCGTTTCCCATTAAAGAAGGACAACACTTCTGGTAATTTACGATAGTTGTAGTATTTATTGTAGGCACTCGCCCCAATAAAACCGGAAATAATCCCTACAAACACCCCCATGTTTAAAGCTGGCGCTTCTAGAACACTAGTAAAGTAGCCATTTACAGGAATCGTTTGACCAAATACCGTGCTTGTCACAGCAGCAGGATCAGCTAACATGTCAGCTGTAACGCCAAACAAGGCACCTGTGATACGGTTAATTAAGACAAAAGCAACAGCTGCCGCAAAGGCCCCACCAGCACGGTCCTTAGCCCATGAACCACCAATTGCAATGGCAAATAATAAATGCAGGTTACCAATAATGGCCCAACCAATTGACTCTAACACGCCGCCCGTAGTGACTAAAAAACTAATATTTTCAGCAAACAAGGGGATGGTCTTACCAATTGAAATCATTAAACCTGCAGCTGGCATAACTGCAATAACAACCATCAAAGCCTTCCCAAACTGTTGCCAAAACTCAAATGTAAACAGTCTCTTCATTTTTTTCTCCTTTATCCAAACTATTTGTTACCGGTTTCATATTTCAAAATAGATTATACACTGTAAAACGTTTTCATGCAACCGTTTGCATTATTTTTTTTCATGATAACAAAAAAAGCCGTGAGAATCC
Source organism: Bacillota bacterium (assembly GCA_023442905.1). Taxonomy (GTDB): domain Bacteria; phylum Bacillota; class Bacilli; order Lactobacillales; family Aerococcaceae; genus Aerococcus. The sequence goes on from JAEZWY010000177.1 coordinate 7,200, forward strand.
CCCACTCTCACGGCCCTTCTAAATGTTTTATTTATTTAAAAAGTACTTCACTTCTTCATGCTACATCTAACATTTCTTAGCCTTAAATCTTATAGATAACTCAAAAAAGTGAGCTACTGATCATTCTAATGGTGTCATATTTACATACGTATTTTCAATATTTATCTTTATATTTAGCTTCTAGTCAATAGTTTCTACTAGTACACCCGAGTGGTCTGATACGACTTGTTGTCGTTCGCCGTCAAAGACCACTTCAGATTTCTTTACAGCTATCCCTTTTGGTACAAAAATATAGTCAATACGAATTTGTTCTTTAAGCCCGGTCCAGCCACCGATTTCTTTCAATACTGTCGGTCCACCAACAGTTTCTTCTGCAATCGTATATGAGTCTGTAATAGGAAT
>JAEZWY010000184.1 GCA_023442905.1 Bacillota bacterium
CTGTTACCATGCGCAACGACAAGGACATCTTTACCTTCCTTTAAATCAGCTGCAATAAGGTCTTCCCAGTAAGGCATTGTTCGATTTAGAGTATCCTGCAAACTTTCACCAGCTAATAAGTGGTCGATATCTAAGTCTTGATAACGTCGGTCAAAGGTATTGCTTGTGGCTTGTGGTGGACGTACATCATAGGAACGACGCCAAATATGTACTTGGTTGTCACCGTGAATCGCAGCTGTTTCTGCTTTGTTTAAACCTTGAAGGGCACCGTAATGGCGCTCGTTCAACCGCCAGTGTTTGTGGACTGGTAAATAAAGTTGATCTAGATTTTCTAGTGTATAAAAAGTTGTTTGAATGGCGCGTGTTAATAGGGAGGTATGTACGACATCAAAAGTTAAACCTTCTGCTTTAAGCGCGAGACCCGCTGACTTGGCTTCTTCTACTCCTAGTGGACTTAAGGCTGGATCTAACCAACCTGTAAACACATTTTGTAAGTTCAATTCACTTTGCCCGTGGCGGATAAATACTAATTTAGCCATATTGTCCCATCCTTTCATGGATACTTTTGACTGATTTTTAGGTTCACCTACACTATACACCCATGGCAAATTGATAGCAAGAAATTGTCACTAAAGGCTTGTCTTATATTGAAGAAAACCCTATACTAAGGAATATAGAAAAGGGAATGAGGTTCTCCCTGGTCAAGTGGATGGTTATTGAAAATCATCTTATACCGAACCGCTGAAAGGCTGATGACTTCTGCAAGTAAAATTGCAGGACTGTCAGCTTTTTTTGTGCCTGCAAAAGGAGGAAAAGATGTTACTATCGTTAGGATTTATGATTATTGTGGGTTATCTATTGGGGCGCTTGTTTGATGCCCTAAATTTACCTAGTTTAGTTGGCTATATTATTGCGGGTCTATTAATGGGGCCGGCTATATTTAACTTGATTGGTCAGGAGACCTTAGCTATCTCAAGTGACTTAAGAAGAATTGCATTGGTGATTATCTTACTTAGAGCAGGCTTAAGTATTGATTTACAAGATTTGAAGAAAGTAGGACGTCCAGCCATATTGATGAGCTTCTTACCAGCTACCATAGAAATTATTGGTACGATGATATTAGCGCCACTATTTTTTGATATGTCTTACCTATCTGCAGCAATTCTAGGTACTGTTATTGCCGCTACATCACCAGCCGTTGTTGTTGCCCGTATGTTAGATCTAATGGGTAAGGGATATGGACAGGAAAAAGGGGTACCGCAGATGGTTCTGGCGGGTTCTTCTATGGATGATATCTTCGTCATCATTATTTTCACTGCTTTAACAGCCCTAGCCCAAACGGGGGAATTCCATTGGTTAAGTATGGTTGCCATGCCTACGTCTATTATATTAGGTATTGCTGGTGGCTTGGTGGTCGGTTGGCTACTATCCTTGCTAATTGAAAAATATCAACTATCAGGTGGTTATCCCGTTATTTTAACATTCGGTATTGCTATGCTATTTGACGGACTTGAAAAAGAGATGACCGGGCCTATTGGTTTTTCAGCCTTGCTTGCAGTGATGGCTATGGGATTCATGATGCTTCAAGTTAATCCAGTTCAAGCTAAAGGCGTACAAATAGGTTTCAATCATTTGTGGCAGGCCTTTGAAATTGTTTTATTTGTATTAGTGGGCGCCAGTATGTCCATTGAATCAGTCAAAGACTCTGGCATGCTTGCAGTATTATTAATTATTTTATTATTAGTATTTAGGGCGGCTGGTGTTTTACTGTCTCTTGTAGGAACAAAATTAAATAAAGCAGAAAGATTATTTGCTGTTTTTGCCTATATACCTAAAGCGACCGTACAAGCCGCTATAGGTGCTGTACCCTTAGCTATGGGATTAGCAAGTGGTCAAACAATCTTAACCATATCTGTTGTGGCTATTTTAGTGACCGCGCCTCTTGGTGCCATTCTGATTGATCAAACACACAATCGTCTATTAAAGGATGACCGATAATATATAGAAAAAGCTGGACTCGTAAAATGAGTACCAGCTTTTTTTGAGTAGAGAATGTGTAAAATATGAATGAATTAAAATGGTGCAGTGAAACCGCCATCTACGGTAATGATATCACCGTTAATGAACTTAGCATCGTCTGAAGCTAAGAAGACTGCTGCATGGGCAATATCTTCTGGATGACCAATGCCAGGGTTTAGGGCACTCACGCCTCCGATACGGCTGTTGCCAAAGTCACTTAAATCTGTCATCGTTGAAGCGATATTTGTAGCAATAGCACCTGGCGCAATCCCATTCACCCGGATGTTTTGTTTGGTATACATAAATGCGGTTGATTTTGTCATTGCAGATACGGCATGTTTAGAAGCAACATAGGTTGTTCCTGCAACACCATGGATTAAGCCCCCGATAGAAGTGATGTTGATGATGTTACCTGGTTTATCTTCGTTGAGCCAATAATTAATTGCTGCACGCATCCCATACATGACGCCATTCACGTTAACTGCGATAACCCGGTCAAACTTTTCGGTATCAATTTCAGCAACGGGTTCGTTTTTATCCATGATACCGGCATTGTTGACTAAAATATCTAATCCACCATAGGTATCGATGGCTGTTTGGATAGTAGCGACTACCTGATCGTTGTCTGATACATCTACTTGAACAGCAGATGCTTGACCACCACCAGCAATAATTCCTTCAGCAACAGTTTCAGCACCTGACATATCATAATCTGCGACGATTACTTTAGCACCTTCTTTAGCGTATATTTCTGCAATACCCTTACCAATTCCCGAGGCAGCCCCTGTAACGACGGCTACTTTATCTAATAATTTTGTCATGATAATCCTCCTAAGATTGTCGACCGATCATATGTTCAAGCATTTACAAATTAGACTAAAAAAATAATAATATAAGTTGTTTTGTTTAATGTAAGCCCTTTCCTATCTACAATTATATTGTAAGAAATTTCGCAAATTATTGCTAGTTTTATCATCACAAAATCGAAATAAAAAACATGCACTTGTCATTGATAGTGTACTATCAAGTTAAAGCGCATGTTATATAAGGGATTTGGATTTTCCTAGTGCTTAGTATAGCTAATAAACGTTCAGCTACAATTAGATAATATATTGAACTATTTTTTCACATCATAATTATTTTCGTGTTCACGTAATTTATCACGGGCTTCTTTTGGTAAACCTTTACCGTAATCCATCATACGAACGATATCCTTGAAGGCCGCTTTGGGAATAGCTAAGTCATCGATATCTTTATTGGTTAGCTGTAAGTCGATTTCATCAGCTTTTCCAGCAGTCAACTTGTTAACAAAGTCAGGTTCTGTGATGAATGGGGAAGACATGCCCACCATATCTGCGTATTGGATAGCTTCCATGGCTTTCCCTGGAGAATTAATACCGCCTGTTGCCATCATTACCACACGGCCATTTAAGTGGTCATGGACAATTTTATTGACAGGTTGACCGTAATATTGGCCTTTAGCACGAACGGTGTGTTGGAAGATGTTTTGTCCCCAAGAGGCAATGGCTAAGTAGTCTAAGTCTGCCACTTCAAGGATCCAGTCCACCCATTGGTTAAATTCTTCAACAGTATAGCCGATTTCATTCCCGCGTGTTTCTTCAGGCGTACCGCGGAACCCAAGAATAAAGCCTTCAGGCGCTTCTTCATTGATGACTTTTTGAACTTCTTTAAAGACTTCTAAGCCAAAACGTGCCCGGTTTTCTAAAGTATGGCTACCATATTCATCTGTCCGTTGGTTTGAGTAAGGGGAGAAGAAAGTCTGCATGAGTAAGCGTTGGGCTGCAGAAATCTCTACACCAGTAAAACCTGCTTTAATCGCACGGCGGGTTGCATCACCGTATTGACGGATCACTTGTTTAATTTTTCGTGGTGACATTTCGAGCACTTGGTGGTCGATTGGTGTGTGCAATGTCTGCGGACTTGGACCGTAAACAGTATAGTAATCAAGAATTGCTTGATTGGCAAAACGACCAGCATGGGTTAGTTGCAGAATAGCTTTAGCACCCTCAGCTTGCATTGCGTCAGCCATTTTGCTTAAACCAGGAATGGCGCGATCATCGTCAGCTGAGAAACCATATTCAAATAATTGACCATAAGGCTCAATATAAGCAGCACCTGTCACTTGGATAGGGGCAGATTTGGCCCGACGACTGGCGTAATCAAGGTCTTCTTGGGTAATGAAACCCTCTTGAGTAGAAGAGTTGGTAACGATTGGAGATAATGCAAAGCGGTTTTCAAGGACTTGACCGTTGGGTAGGGTCACTGGTTCTAATAATGTCTTATAATCTTGTGTCATCATTTGATTTCCTTTCTATGAACGCATACGAAGTGAATGTTTGAAAAATGCATATTTTGTATGCGTATTCAAAAAAGCATTTTATGGAAACATTTGAACAGTTTATATGATATCATGATAATAGTTAAAAAGGCTAGTCCTGTTATTTGTGAATAGAATTATAAACTCGTAGTATAACAGTTTGTAAAAGTAAAGGAGTACAGATTCATGACGGATACAGTGAAATTTAATATCCTTGATTTCGTCGCTCGTGACCTAGGAAAAAATGACACAGACGCTTACAATGATACCCTTCATTTAGCTAAAAGGGCAGAAGAATTGGGCTATCATCGTTTTTGGTTTGCTGAACACCATAGTTTAGCAGCCTACCCATCGGCTGCCCCCGAAATCATGATGACTTATCTATTAAGTCAGACTAAGCGGCTTAAATTCGGATCAGGTGGGGTGATGCTACCTCATTATGCCCCATTAAAAGTGGCAGAGGTTTTTAATACGATTGCCCATTTATATCCTGGTCGTGTAGATTTAGGCATGGGCAATAATCCAGGCCGCCAAGCGGTTCGAGATGCTTTAGACAGCAATCTTAAGGGTTACAAAGATAACGAAGAAGCCATGCGGGAAGTAAGGGGTTTTGTTAGCCAAGCACCCAATAACTATGGCGACCTGCAAGTCTATCCAAGACCTGCTACACCACCAACCTTGTGGACCTTATCAGCCAGTGAAGCATCTGCTTATAAGGCAGCCCGCTTAGGCATTGGCTACGTCTACAGTTTATTGTTTAACCAGGATGAGGATGCTATTGAAGCAGCTGGGCGGATTGCGAAAATCTATCGTGACAACTTCCAACCATCAGTCACTTTATCTAAGCCTCAATTTATGGTTTCAGCCTTCATTGCTGTTGTGCCAGAGGGAACTGATATCAAGCCACTTCAGCGAGCTTTTGAGCTATGGATTCTTGGGAAAAAAGACTACAGTGAATTTGACCACTTGCCAACGATTGAAGAAGCAGCCAATTATCAATTTACGGAAGCCGACCATGCGAAAATGGCCCGTAACCGTAAAAAACTGATTATCGGAGATATTCAACAAGTCAAAGGTCAAATCGAGCAAATTATTCAGCTGACAGCTGCCGATGAATTTATGGTCATTCCAACTGTCCCAGGCGTCGAGCGCCGGCAAGAACATTTAGAATTGATTGCTCAAGCTTTTGATTTATAGTCTTGATCTAGAGAATATGTGTATAGCATCAGCTAAATTTTAAAACTATATTCTATAGTACAATCATCACAAATGAAACATTAGCCAAGCAAGTAAAAACATGCTACAAAAAAAATAAATAAGAAAAATATAACAAAACAATCAATCTTTTAGGAGGAAACAACATGCGCAAACTAGCAAATTACTTATGGGTAGAACAAAACGGAGACGAATTCACATTTATCATGACACCAGAATTGCAAGATGATATTGGTACCGTTGGCTACGTAGAATTTATCACCAAAGAGGGTGACCAAGTCGAAGAAAACCAAGCCATCTTAAACTTAGAAGCATCTAAAACAGTCTTAGAACTGCAAGCGCCATTAGCAGGAACCATCACAGCCATCAACAAGGCGACAGAAGACGCACCAGAACAATTAAACTCAGAAAAAGCCGATGAAAGCTGGGTTTACAAAATGACCAACATAGACCAAGACGCCTACGACAAACTACCAGAAGCCTAGCACATGGAAAAACAGCTCAACCAACTCATCCAATACCTATGGGACCAGCAAACAAATTTAACCAATCATCAAAAATCCTATAGAGATGATTTGAAAAGGGCAGGCATCGTCCAAGCTGACAATAGTCTAGACATAACCGCCATCCCTGATGACCACAGTCGCTGGACGGTTTTTAAAGGTTTAGTCAATGTACGCGATGTCTACCAACCAAGCCCGGAATACTTACTGGCAGAAGAATCTCTACTTCAAGCCAAGCTAGCGCCAGCTGCCAGCCCAGACCAATGGCAAAAAAGCCAGTTGGACCAACGTATTTTTCTTTGGCAAGGGGATATTACCCGCTTGAAGGTGGATGCCATTGTGAACGCGGCCAATAAGAATGGACTAGGTTGCTATATTCCAAACCATCATTGTATAGACAATACAATCCATACAATGGCGGGTGCTCAGGTAAGAACGGATATGGCTAAGGCATTAAATGGCCGTAAACTGCCAGTGGGGAAGGTCATGGTTACAAAAGCTTACAACTTGCCAGCAAAATTCATTTTTCACACGGTGGGGCCGGTGATTTATAAGGAACCTGTGTCAAAAATGAACCAAGATTTGTTGGCAGCTTGCTACCTAAATTCCCTAAAAGAAGCGGAAGCTAGAGGACTTTCGACTATTGCTTTTTGTAGCATTTCAACTGGTGAGTTTCATTTTCCAAAGGCATTAGCCAGAGATATTGCCATTCAAACAGTTCAAGATTATTTAAAGGAAACGGATAGTTCATTACAGGTTGTCTTTAATGTCTTCTTGGATGAAGATGTGGCCTTATATCAAAAAGTTTTAATCAATTAAATAACGCATTTTTGGAGTAGGTAGGCTAAAAACTAGCTGCCTACTCTTTTTACAGGAAAGGAAGAAGTATAGGTATGTGGAAATCCTTTGAGGACCCTACAGAAAATCAAGCAAGTATGTTAAAAGAAGCAATAACTGAGGCAGATGCTGTAGTTATCGGTATCGGGGCTGGCATGTCGGCTGCAGATGGCTTTACCTATGTGGGGCCGCGGTTTGAAAATAATTTCCCTGACTTTATTGAGAAATATGGTTTCTTCGATATGTTACAAGCTAGTTTATTCGATTTTCCATCGACGCAAGAATATTGGGCTTTTGAATCACGTTTTATCGCCTTAAATTATCTTGATCAACCAGTTGGAGAATCTTACATTGCGTTGAAAGATTTATTAAGAAGTAAACCACATCATATTATTACGACCAATGCCGATAATGCCTTTTCGGCTGCTGATTATGATATGGATAAAGTCTTCCATATTCAAGGAGAGTATATCCTGATGCAGTGTAGTCAAATGTGCCATCAAGAAACCTACCGGGATGATGATTTAATTAGAGAAATGGTAACAAGGCAAGAAAATATGGAGATTCCTTATGATTTAATTCCGCGTTGTCCAAAATGTGGGGCTGTTATGGAAGTAAATAAACGAAAAGCAGGTAAAGGGATGGTTGAAAGTCCAGATTTCTTTGCACAAAAAGCACGCTATGATGCCTTTTTGGATGAATACGAGGGACAAGCTATTCTCTTTTTAGATATCGGGGTCGGTTATACCACGCCACAATTTGTAAAGACACCTTTCCAAGAGATGACGGCTAAAAACCCTAAAGCGATGTATGTACCAATGAATAAGAAATTATACCGCATTCCTGACCACTTAAAACAACAAACGTATCGTTTAGATGAGGATATTGCAGAAACGATTATTGGTGCAAATGCTTTAATGCAGGAGGCGTTAGTTGAATGATTGTAATAGAACCCATTCGAAACGGTGAATATATGATGGATGGTGCTTACGCCTTAGCGGTCCAAGTCTATGTGCAAGAGCATCTTGAAATTACAGAGCCGATATTGTTACCTTATATCGTAGGGCCAATTGTCCAGGTAGGGCGTTTCCAAAATTCCTTAGTAGAGGTTAATGAAGCATATGTGAAAGCACATGATATCTTACTAGTCCGCCGTGATACCGGTGGCGGAACCCTTTATCAGGATGCAGGACACGTTAACTTCTGTTTCCTATATCCTGGTGATACGGATATTTATGGTAATTATGCCAAGTTATATCAACCAACTATTGATGCCTTAGAAAAATTTGGGGTGAAAGATCTGAGTCAAAGTGGCCGTAATGACCTAGAAATTGCTGGGAAAAAGATTTCAGGGGCTGCCATGACCATGAAGAATAATTTAGTATATGGTGGCTTCTCCTTAATGCTTGATGTCGACTATGATGCTATGGTCAAAGCCCTCAATCCTAATGAAAAGAAAATCATTTCAAAAGGGATTCAATCCGTTCGCGCTCGGGTAACGGATATTCGAAGTCATCTTGCACCAGCTTATCAGAACTTATCTAATTTTGAATTTAAAGATCTTATGGCCGCAGAATTCTTAGGGATAGACGATATGAATCAGGCCAAACGGTATGCGCTTAGTGATGAAGATTGGGCAATCATTGACCAGATGGTAGCGGACAAATATAAGAATTGGTCCTGGAATTTTGGGAATAATCCTAATTATGCCATCAAAAATGATATACGCGTTCCGGGTGTTGGAACACTTGAAGTAACCCTGGAAGTTGCTAAGGGGCATATTCAAAAATGTCGGATTTATGGTGATTTTTTTGGAAAGAAAGACATAGCAGATATAGAAAACCTACTCATAGGCTGTCCATTAAGGGAAGAGGCAGTAGCGAGCGCTTTAAACGATATTGACTTAACGCTGTATTTTGGTTCGATTGATTCAACTGTTCTAACTAACCTAGTTTTAGCCTAATATGTTAAAATGTATATATTAAAGTAGAGAAAGAGTTGAATTGAATTGAAAAAATTAAATGGCCCAACAAAACAAGGGATACAATGGTTGGCCTTGATTGCAGTATTTATATTAGCTGTCATCAATTGGTCCTATCTTGTACAAACTGTCACGATGATTTGGTCAGTGATTTTTCCCTTAATTTTAGGTGGAATGATTGCCTTTGTCTTAAATTTATTGATGACTTGGATTGAAAAATACTTATACCCGAATGCAAAAAATAAGTATTTGAAAGCATCTAGGCGACCAGTAGCTATTATTTTAGCTATCTTAGTTGTCTGTTTAGTGATAGCGGCGACGGTGGTAATTGTGGTACCACAATTGGCGTCTGCGATTATGACGTTGATTGAAGTGGTACCTGAGACTATTGAAAATCTAACAAATTGGTTTAATAATCAAGATGCTTTGGTTCCTTTAGTGAATGACTTAGCGAACAAAGCGAATATCGATTGGAACAGTATCTTCACTAATGTAGCAAGTGGTATTAACAATGTAGCTTCAAGTCTAGCAACGACGTCTGTTTCGGTATTGACGACTTCGGTGGGTGCTGTAACTAATATCTTCTTAGGCATTTTGTTTGCGATTTATATTCTTTTTTCAAAGGAAAAATTGGCCAAACAAGTGGATCGGTTGCTAACAGTATATGTCCGCGATGATATCCACCAATTAATTGAAAATGTGGCTCGAGTTGCTAATGAAACATTTTCTAAGTTTATTTCAGGAATGGTCATTGAAGCAATCATCTTAGGTGCTTTAGTAACAGCGGGGTTATTTA
>JAEZWY010000188.1 GCA_023442905.1 Bacillota bacterium
ATTAACGTTTTGAGAATTGAGGTGCTTTACGCGCTTTTTTAAGACCTGGTTTCTTACGTTCTTTCATACGTGGGTCACGTGTTAAAAGACCAGCATCTTTAAGTGGTTTACGGAAGTCAGGATCTACTTCTAATAATGCACGAGAGATACCGTGACGAGCTGCACCTGATTGACCAGCATATCCACCACCGTTAACGTTGATGAAGATGTCATATTGGCCTTCAGTTTGTGTAACTGCTAAAGGTTGTTTAACGATTACGAATAATGATTCGTATGGTAGGTATTCTGCCATTTCTTTACCGTTAAAAACGATTTTACCTGTACCAGGTACTAAGCGTACACGGGCTGTTGAGTTTTTACGACGGCCTGTTGCGATGTATTGAGCTTGTGCCATTTGCTTTTCCCTCCTTAGATTAATTCGTTAATGTCTAATTGTTTAGGTTGTTGCGCTGCATGTGGGTGTTCCGCACCAGCGTATACGTGTAGGTGTGTAAATTGAGCACGACCTAAACGGTTTTTTGGTAACATACCTTTAACTGAAGTTTCGATTAAACGTGCTGGTTTTTCATCACGTAATGTACCTGCAGTTGTTTCATAGATACCACCTGGGTAACCTGAGTGACGGTAGTATTTTTTATCTGTTGCTTTTTTACCAGTTAATTTCACTTTTTCAGCGTTGATGATGATAACTTGATCACCTGTATCAACGTTTGGTGTGAATGTTGGTTTATTTTTACCACGTAACATGCTTGCCACAACTGTTGATAGACGTCCCAATGGAACATCTGTAGCGTCTAGGACAACCCAGTTACGTTCAACTTCATTTGCTTTCGCCATATATGTTGTACGCATTATATTTCCTCCGTTTATCTTGTCTGATTGTTCGATTCATAATTGGTTTCCGGGGCCTATCATGGGGCAAACAATACCGTCTTATATTGTACCACTTTGAAACTCATTACGTCAATCTTTTTCAACGAAAAAAATCACTTATCATAGATTTCTTATTTAGCATATTGTTGGATTGATTCCTCCAGTAAGTCTAAATAGCGTTTGGCAATTGAAGACAGCTGGTGACGGTTAGCAGTTAGGTAACCTAATTCAATCACCTCGTCTGATTCAAGGGGGATTGCTAGTATATCCGGACTATTCAAGTCATCATTGATAATCCCTGAAGAAATAGTATAGCCATCTAAACCAATTAGTAAATTAAATAAAGTTGCCCGGTCAGATACGATAATCCGTTTTGGTACAGGGATATCGGCTAAGATTTCTTCCCAATAGTAGAAAGAATTGTGGGTGCCTTGTTCATATGATAAACGAGGATAAGCGGTTAAGTCATCTAAACTGATGGTCGCTTGTTTTGCCAAAGGATGCCCTTTATCAATAAATACATGTGGTGCAGTTTTAAACAATGGCGTAAAAGTCAGTTGCTTCTCTTGAAAAGCTCCTTCTAATACCTTCTGATTATAATTAGACCGGTAAATAACGCCTACCTCGGAAGTAAAATTAGCAACATCATCTAATACCTCAAATGTTCGCTCTTCTTTCAATGTCGCCTCATATTGGTCTGCATCCATCTCTCTCAGTAACTTCACAAATGCATCCACTACAAAGGCATAATGCTGTCCAGACACAGAAAATATCCGGTTCGCTTGGTCCCCTTCCTTATAACGGTGATTCATTAAATCAATCTGCTCCAAAACTTGCCTTGCATATTGGAGAAATTCCTCCCCTTGTACAGTCAATACGGTCCCCTTGGCCGTTCTTTGGAATAAGCTTATCCCCATCTCCGACTCTAAATTAGCCATAGCCTTCGACAAAGAGGGCTGGGCAATAAACAATTCTTTCGCCGCCTGGGTCATATTCCCCACTTCAACAACCTTCATAAAATACTGCAAATCTTCAATCCGCATATCTCCACCCCTGACCATAGTTTCAAACTATGAAAACCGACATCCAATAGTTATTTGTAATTATTATGCCAGACCCATATACTCATAACAAGTTCAAAAATATTTATTGAAAAAGGAGTTTACTACTTATGACACACACAAATACTTCAAAACGTTTCCTTACAGTTGGCTCGTTCTTACGTCCAGAAGACTTATTAGACTACAAACGTCAGATTGAAGCACGCGATGATATCCAATATCCATTCTACCAAGACTTTGACAACTACCAAAAAGTAGAAGACGAAGCTGTTGCTGATATCGTAAAAAAAGAAATTGAGTTAGACTTCCCTGAAATTACAGACGGCGAGTACTCTAAATCATTGTGGCACCTTGACTTTTTCTGGGGCTTTGACGGGGTACGTCGCTACATTGCCGACCAAGGTTATGTATTCGTAGACCACGACGATGAGAACCCTTTTGAAACCCGTAAAGATGTTGGGCTTGATATCTACAAACCTTTATCAGGTAAAAACCATCCTTTTATCGACCACTATAAACGCCTAGTCGCTTTAAATGATTCAGATGCTGATGTGAAAGTTTGTATCCCATCACCTGGTCATATGTTTGCAGAATTGAATTTCAACCCACAAACCTATACTAAGGTCTACCAAACACCAGCAGAATTAAAACAAGCATTAATTGATGCCTATAAAGAATTCTTAGACGAATATGTACAAGAAGGCGGTAAAATCATCCAATTAGATGACTGTCTATGGACTATCCATGCTGAAGATTCATCTAACTCACCATTTAGAAAAGCAGATGGTACTTGGGATGATGAGGTAGCTAAAGCCAGTGCAGAAGCTTATGTAGCCTTAAATAATGCCGTAATCGACTATGGTCATGAATTAGGCTTAAAAGTTTACACCCATAATTGTCGTGGTAACTACGCATCTCGTCACGCATCTAACGGTTCATATGATAAGATTGCAAATTACTTTTTGAAAAACCAACGCTATGACCGTTTCTACTTAGAGTGGGACGACGAGCGTGCCGGCTCAATCGATGCGTTAGAAGCCTTTAAAGACAACGACCAAGTAGAAGTTGTATTAGGCTTACTATCATCAAAAACAGCTGACTTAGATGATGAAGAACGCGCCTTAAACGGCCTAGAAGAAGCTAGCAAATATGTATCAAAAGATAGATTATACCTATCTCACCAATGTGGATTTGCCTCATGTGATGGTGGTAATGAATTAACCCACGAAAACCAATGGGACAAAATCAAACAAGGACAAGACATCGCTTATAAATACTTTGGTGAATAAATTATCCACCACAAAACTATCATCCTTCAAAAAAGCGGTTGGCCCCCACGCCAACCGCTTTTCTTAATGTGTTCATATGTTACATTCCCTGTGTGGTATGCAGCATAAAGAAAGCCATGAAGAAGATTAACAGGACTACTGCCAGCACCCCGAAGATCAGGTAAATCCGCTTCTGCTCTTTTTTGTACATATAATTACTGGTAATCAGTAGCAAAAAAGCTGCTACGAAAAATACCCAAATCATCTATTCACCAAACTTTCTCTCTATTTATTTGTGGCAACCCTTTGTATTCTTTAAGCTAGTTTCGCTGAATAGTCAATAATAGCGTCAACTGTGTTGTTTAAGAAGGCTATGGTATTTTCTAATGGTTCACCACTTGCAATATCCACTCCTGCTACTTTTGCAGCTTCAACTGGGTTAATCCGCCCCAATTTCAAGAAGTTGATCCATTTTTCAATGGCTTGATCATCTTCACCTGAACGGATATTCAAGTAGGCTTGTGTAGCAATCGTTAAGCCTGCTGAATAAGTATAAGAATATAAGCCCATGTAGTAATGTGGTTGACGCATCCATGTTAATTCAGCACCCGGATTAATCTCTACAGCATCACCCCAGAAAGCTTCTAATACCCCTTTTTTCAAGTCAGAAAGGGTTTCGGCTGTGAAGGCTTCACCCTTGTCAATTAGTCGGTAAACTTCACGTTGGTAGGCTGCTTCTAACAAGTGTGTAATGAAGTTATGGAAATATGTGTTGGTTAGCATATTGGCTAAGGCAAAGCGTTGGGTACGGTCGTCTTCACCATTGGCTTGTAAATAGCCAGTTAATAGTAACTCATTGAAAGTTGACGGCGCTTCAATCACATACAAGCTGGGTTCACTTGAAATAAACAAGTTATTGGCGTCAGCTCGGCTCATTTGACCAGCATGACCCAATTCATGAATCAAGGTATAGACATCAGACAATTGTTCTGTCCAGCTCATTAAGATATATGGATGAACACCGGCTGCGATGGTTGCAAATCCACCAGTTGATTTACCCACATTTTGGGCGTAATCTACCCAGCGGTCAGTGAAGGCTGGTGCGATTTCGTTAAAGTAGTCCTCGCCCATGATAGCTGTGGCTTCTTTAACGTAGGCTTCTGATTCTTCAAATGAAACAGATTTTGAAAAAGTCGGATCCAAACCAATCTTTAAGTCTGCATAAGTCATTTTATCTAAGCCACGTACTTCTTTAACGTGGTTGATATATTTACGCATAACGGGTGCCAATTTCTCCATGATGACATCGATTTGACGGTCATATAGGTCACGATTAACATCTTGACTAAAGAGTAGGTAGTCAATCACTGATTCATAGCCACGGATGTTAGCTTGAGCTTTTTCCTGCAAGACGTGGCCATAATAAGTTGTTGCAAAGGTATTTTGGTATTTTGCCAATTCTTTTGAGAAAGCATCAAAGGCTGCCCGACGAACGGCTGTATCCTCTTCAAACATATATTTATCTTCATATAAAACAAAGCTTAAAGGGTAAGTAGTACCATCTACTTCAAAATCAGGAAAAGTTAAATCGGCTAATTTAGCGTTGTTGTAGATTTCATAATTTTGTTCGTGGGCTTGGTCGAACTGGAATAAGACATCTTCCACTTTAGCACCCAGATATATCGCTTGTTGACGTTTAACTTCAGCAATATAATCTGTTGTTTCTGGAGCAATGACCTTTACTTTTTCCAGTTCAGTTGCGGATTTTTCTAGTAATGCATTTTGGAAAAATAGCATCGCTTCTTGAACATTTTTGCTCGCTGCTGATACCTTATGTAATTTCAATGCTGCTTGTGAATTTGTACGGTCGGCTTCAACAGCTAAAAAGGTATAGTGCATCAATTGAGACCCTAAAACTTGCACGTCAGAAGCCGCTAAAACTGCATTAGCAATATCACTCGCGTCACTTAATTTGCCTTCATAATTTTCCTTGAAAGCTTGTCCTAGATCTTTAAATTCAGCTAATTTCGCTTCAAAAGTTGCTTCATCTTCAAAAATTTGGCTGAGGTCCCAAGTGGTTGCTACATCTACTTGGTCGCGGGTTGGGAATGTATTCTCTGTTGTCATCCGGCATATCCTTCTTTCCTAGTTTAATGGTAATTTTCTTAAATAAGTTTACCACTAAAACCCCAAAACTTACCAGAAATAGGTTGGCTATCCTACTTCATAAGTGTCTTTCTTTGAATTTTTAAAATATTAGGTTCATAATAATAAGTGACGAAATGATACCACCGCTAATTTTTAAGGAGGAATTTTCAATATGTCAATTAATCAAGCACAATTAGAACGCATGTCAAATGCCCCTGGATTTATCGCTGCCCTAGACCAATCAGGTGGTTCAACACCAAAAGCCCTATTAGCCTATGGCGTAGCCGAAGATACCTACAGCAATGAAGACGAAATGTTTGCGAAAGTTCATGAAATGCGGACGCGAATCATGACCAGTCCAGCTTTTACTAGCGAAAAAATTCTAGCTGCTATCCTATTTGAAAATACCATGGACCGCCAAGTAGACGGTAAATACACCGCAGAATACTTAGCAGACAAAGGGATCGTACCCTTCCTTAAAATTGATAAAGGACTTGCTGAAGAGACCAATGGCGTACAATTAATGAAAGATATGCCAGAACTTGACGACCTATTAGCACGTGCAAATGACCGCGGTATTTTCGGTACTAAGGAACGGTCTAATATTCTCGCATTTAACCCTGTAGGCATCAAAGAAGTTGTCGACCAACAGTTTGAAGTCGCTAAACAAGTTATTGATGCAGGTTTAGTACCGATTATTGAACCTGAAGTGAATATCAAGGCTGAAGACAAAGCAGCCATCGAAGAATTATTAGCTGAAGAAATCAGATTACACTTAGATCAATTAGGGGAAAATGACTTAGTCATGTTGAAGCTGACAATCCCTACTGTACCAGATACTTATCGTGAATTAGCCAGTCACCCTAACGTTGTTCGTGTAGTGGCCTTATCAGGTGGTTATACCCGTGAAGAAGCCAATGAACTATTGGCGGAAAACCACGACATGATTGCGTCGTTCTCACGTGCCCTCGCGTCCGATTTACGAGCAAGCCAAGCAGATGACGAATTCAATGACTTACTAGCCAGTGCTATTGATACCATTTACGACGCATCCGTTAACAAGAGATAAACTATTTTAATATACATCATGCTCAGGGGATTTTAGTCCTCTGAGCTTTTTTATAGCAAAAAACACGATAAGTCGAACTCGTCTTCCTTACCGTGCTTGATGATGATCGCTATTTAGGGTTTTAAATTCACTAACTCTTCATAAGTCACTGGCTTCTCTTCATAACCATCCACTTTAAAGCCATTTAAATTCAAGAATTCTTTCATGAAGGTATCCCAAGCTGTGAAATCTGTATTGAAGTTATCTTGGTTGATTTGTTCAATTAAAACCTTGGCTTCAGCTTGTACTTCTGGATCTAATTCCCATGAGTCCGGACGCAAACGGCCCTCGTCATCATACTCTGGCTTATCACCAAACAACATGTCACGGAAAATCCGGTCAATATGCATAATTGGCGTTTCATGTTGGCCGCGTGTTTCCATTATCTTATACAATCCCAGACAATAAACTGGGAAGAATGGGATCACAGATGAAGCTTTAGTTGTTACAGCGGTTGCCACAACGACTGTTGCTTTCCCATTGATATCTTTTAAGTCTTCATTGATTAAAGCGGCAGCCTTGTCACAGTCCGCTTTAGCACGGCCTAAGGTTCCCTTATTATAGTATGACTCGTTTAATTCAGCCCCCAAATAAGAATAAACGACAGTCTCAACGCCTTCAGCTAGCACATCTGCTTCCTGTAAGGCATTCATCCACATCCGCCAGTCTTCACCACCCATAACCTTTACGGTATCCTCAATCTCGGCTTCTGAGGCCGGTTCAAGCACTTGTTCATAGAAGGTTTCCTTTTGTAGGTTGACGTTTGGTCCCACAACTTCTTGGCCGATTGATTTGATCACTGAATTGTAAGTTTCCCCTGTATTTGGGTCTGTACGACGGCCTGAAGCCAATGAATAGACCACAAAGTCCACTTTTCCGCCGAATTCATTCTTGATGAAGTCAATCACTTGATCCTTCGCTTCGTTAGAGAAGGCATCTGCCATAATATTTTTCGCGATTAGCCCCTCAGCCTCTGCTGCTTGCCGGAAAAAGATATTGTTATACCAGCCTGGCTTACCAAGGTTTTTCTCAGATCGTGGTCCCCCACCGTGGGAAACTGAAATCGTATCTGCCCCCGCACCAAAAGCTAGGTTAATCCGACTAGCCAATCCATAAGAAGATGAGCCCCCTAATACCAAAACTTTCTTCGGCCCTTCAAAGGCCCCTTGGTCTTTAACATATTGAATTTGATTGTTTACTTCTTGCTTCAACCCCATCGGATTCACACCAACAAGGACATTTCCACGCATTTTTGCCTTAAATTCTAAAGTCATATAAGTCTCCTAATATTTACTAATTTCTAAATTTTTTGATAATTCACTTTTTAATTATATAGTTAAGGAAACTAGTAGTAAAGTTTTACATGATTATATCAAAAATCAAAGCTTTAGTGAAAATTTTTTTGAAAGCAAAAAGGACTGCGGTTTTACCCCGCAATCCTCTCTTGTCATATACGTATTTTCGTTACTTAATGGCCGTTTTTCAACCCTAGAAACAAATTATAACCTAGAAATCGTCATCATCCAGGTCATCTACACGTAAATTCAACAAGTTCATGCATTCTTCCACATCTTCAACGTCCATTTGCCCAGGAGCAGACGACATACCTTCTATAGTGGCAAAGCTAGCCGTTGATTTGAAGATTTCCCCGGCAATTCGGGTAATCTTACCTAAACGGCCCATCGACATGGTAATCAAGGGTTGGTCGATTAATGTGGACGCTTGGTGGGTCGCGTTCATCAAAGCCAATACCTCCGCTTCATCGTGGGGCATGACGGCCATTTTCACAATATCCGCCTCTGACTGACCCATCTTTTGTAGGCGCTTGACTATATCATTTTCCAAAGGGGTTTTCACAAAATCATGGTAGGAAACGATGACTTTGACTTGGTGTTTGTGGGCGTAAGGAATCAGGTTGTCTAAGATGTCCTGGCCTCGCTCAAACTCGATATCAATAGCGTCGACAGCCTTGGCTTGGATTAAATACCGGTACATTTCAACATACTGGCTCTTACCAATAGCTGACTCCCCACCCTCGCTCAAGGTTCTAAAGGTGGCAAGTAAGGGTTTTTGAATAGAGGTTTTCACCCGTTTACTCAATTCAACCAACTCTTCCAGCTCGTCGAAATCGTCAAAGTAATCAATCCGCCATTCCACCATATCGCCTGGTTGACGGCGGTAGAAATTGGCACAGTTAATAATATCTACCGCATTATCCTCGGCTAAGGGAATAATAATTTTTGGTCTATCCTCCCCGAACTTCAAGGAAGCAATTTTTACACTCTTCATGTTGGACTCCTTCTGACATCAAGGCAAAATAAACAACTCGATACAATTTGATATGTATATTGTATCGAGTTTTTGCCTTTTAAGCTATATAAAATTTGTGACCAAAGATTAAAGAACTTATTCTTCATTCATATCATCAAATTTGTCGACCATTCCTAAAAGTCTTCATCTGAATTTGTATCTAAGCTTATACTTGCATCCACAGGAGTACTTAAACCAACTTTATAGTCGCTATATGCCTGCGAAACCTGCCGGCGACCCTCTAGCCCTAGGTAATAAACCTCCGCTAAATACAAGCCATGTGCGGCTGCTGTGGGTCCTGCTTCATTCCGGTCTTCGGCTGCGATCAACCGTTTCATCTCGTCAACTGGTCTTAACCCGTCCCCAATTTGAAGCGTTGTGCCCACCAAAATCCGGACCATATTGTACAAGAACCCTGACCCTTCAAAGACAAAGGTCAAGGTTTCTGCATCCGGGTCAGCCGTCACTTCGGCCCGGTAAATTTCTCGGACAAAGTTGGTTTTATCCGTTTTAGTCGAACAGAAGGACTTAAAATCATGAACGCCGATAATGTCCTTTAAGGCCTCCTGCATGCGCTTAATATCCGTCCGGTAGGGATGGTGGTACATATACTGTCTAGTAAATGGTGACGGAAACTTGGACGTATCTACCTTGTAAATATACTTCTTACCGTTAGTATGAAACCGGGCGTGGAAATCATCTTCCACCCGTTCAACCTTAGTGATTCGAATAGCATCATCAAGGATTGAATTCATTGCCCTTAAGACCGCTTCCTCACCAATTTCCGCTGGATAGTCAAAATGAATGACTTGGCCAAGGGCATGAACACCTGAATCGGTCCGGCCTGACCCAACAACAGGAATCGTCTGTCCTTTTGACATGAGCTTTAAGGCTTTTTCAAGGGCTTCTTGTACAGTGTGGCCATTTGGTTGCACTTGGAAGCCGACAAAGGGTGTTCCGTCGTATTGCAAGGTTACTTTAAATCTAGGCAAAATGCGCCCTCCTTCTACTAGTGGCTATAAGATAATCATGACAACGGTCAAAACCGCAAGACAGATACTGGCAAGGGTATCTAGTTTGCCCCAATGCAATTGACGGTACTTGGTCCGGCCTTCACCACCCTTGTAACCACGCGCTTCCATGGCAGTGGCTAGGTCGTAAGCACGGTTAAAGGCAGAAATAAACAAGGGAATTAGGACTGGAATAAAGGCTTTTACCCGCTCAAGGATATTCCCTTCTGAAAAGTCTACACCACGTGCCCGCTGTGCATTCATGATCTTATCTGCCTCTTCTAGTAGGGTCGGGACAAATCGCAAGGCAATCGATAACATTAAGGCAATCTCATGGACTGGCAAAATGTTACGAACAGTCTTCAGCAAGGCTTCCATGGCATCGGTAATAGCTAAGGGTTGAGTAGTCAAAGTCAAAATCGTCGATAGGAAAATAATCAATAGGAAGCGGACAAAAATATAGGCCGCATTGGATAAACCACCAGTTGTTAAGGCTAGTGGACCAAATGACCACAAGACGTCCCCGGTATGCGTAAAGAGGATTTGTAGGGCTACCGTAAAAATGATAATAGCAATCATGGGTTTTAAACCACGTAAAAATATCCCTAAAGAAATCCCAGTTAAAAAGACCAAACTCGTAACCACTGCAATCATGATTAAGTTCGTTGTTAAATTGGTTGCTGCA
Organism: Bacillota bacterium; assembly: GCA_023442905.1. Lineage (GTDB taxonomy): Bacteria > Bacillota > Bacilli > Lactobacillales > Aerococcaceae > Aerococcus. The sequence continues at coordinate 10,464 of JAEZWY010000188.1, forward strand.
AAGACTAATAACATCATGACAATTAAACCAACTAGTTTTACACGAGGATCTAACTTGTGCATTAAGGAATTACCGGGAATATACCGGCCAATAATCAATTTATCTTTCATTTATTATTGGTCTCCTTCCTTAGTGTTGGCAGCCGAATTGACGCTTGTTGGTAAATCTAATTGGGCTACAATCAAATCAGCCAAAGCATCGACAGTTAAGGGGACTTCTATCTCATTGTCCCAAAGTGAACGTTGTAATTTATTTTGTAAGTCGAAAGCAAAGTCAGCTGCATCCGGCAAAGCCAATTGGTGGCTGGCTAACCAATCAGGGTCTGCAAATACTTCAGCCGGTGCCCCTTCTTTCACACAAGTCCCCGCATCCATCACAATCACATGATTAGCATAAGCGGCCACATCTTCCATTTGATGGGTGACTAAAACGATTGTTAGGCCTTGGTCATGGTATAAACGGTCAAACATATTCATCATCGCAATGCGTCCTTTAGGATCTAATCCACCTGTTGGTTCATCTAAAACCAATACTTCAGGATTCATGGCAATTACCCCGGCAATCGCCACCCGACGCATTTGCCCACCAGATAACTCAAAGGGTGACCGCTCAAATAAAGTCGAGGCAATCCCAACTGCAGCTAAAGCCGCTTCAGCTTTCTCGCGGGCCGTTGCTTCATCGTCGCCAAAATTCATGGGCCCAAACATCACATCTTTAAGGACAGTTTCTTCAAATAGTTGCCCTTCAGGAAATTGGAAGACCATCCCCACTCGTTGGCGGATCTTCTTCAAGTCTTTTGGTTTAGAGTCAGCTGACACCACCGCCTCACCAATCCGTACTTGGCCCACAGTGGGTTGTACCAAAGCGTTAAGGTGTTGGGTAATGGTCGACTTCCCTGACCCAGTATGGCCAATAATCGCCGTATATGAACCATCTGGAATTGTCACATTGATATCATGGAGAGCTTCACTAGCGAATGGTGTGCCCGCGCCATAGGTAAAGCCTACTTGTTCAAATACGATTTGCATAACCATTCACCCAACCCTTCTTCATCAAAATACGCATCCGGTACAGCAACCCCACGTTTTGCTAGGGCACTTTTTAGTTGCTCGGAAAAAGGCACGTCCAACCCAACTTCAGTCAACTCATGACCATAAGTAAAGATATCAGCTGGCCGTCCTTCTTTAATAATTTGCCCCTCTTTAAAAACAAGCATACGGTCTGCTTCCGCCGCCTCATTTAAATCATGGGTAATCGAAATCACAGTTAGGGCCTTATCTTGTTTGATATCCGCCACAATTGCCATCAATTCGTCCCGACCTTCAGGATCTAACATTGAAGTCGATTCATCTAAAATAATGATTTTTGGTGCCATAGCAATCACGCCCGCAATCGCAACCCGTTGCTTTTGACCACCAGATAAGGCTGCTGGTTCCTTGTCGCGGTAGTCCCACATTTTAACCCGTTTTAGGGCAGACTCCACCCTCTCATGCATCTCATCAACCGGCATACCCATATTTTCCAAGGCAAAAGCCACATCATCTTCTACAGTAGCGCCCACAAATTGGTTGTCTGGATTTTGAAAGACGAGTCCAACTTGGCTACGAATATCCCATAAGGTTTCCATAGATAGGACTTTTCCATCCACTTCAATTATGCCTGATTTAGCTTCTAATAGGCCTACTAATAGTTTTGAAAATGTTGATTTTCCTGACCCATTATGGCCGATAATTGCTAGCCACTCACCTTCGTAAATCGTCGTAGATAACCCATCTATAGCTAATCTCTCGTCTGATTGACTATATTGAAAAGACAAATCTTGAACTTGAATAATCGGTTTCGACATCTTGTTTCCTCGCTCACTTTATATATTTAAGAAAAAACTCCTCCAACGTTACTTGGAAGAGTTTGTTAAAGAAGAACAAGTCAGGCTAGCCCTACACCGCCAGCTTGTCTCTCCTGCTATACGCTTCTTCCATCCTGACTGTAACAGTCGGTACTAGAATCTCACTAGTTCAATCACCCACACACTAGTTGGTAATTCGCGGACTTTACCGCCGATCGGGACTCGCACCCTGCCCTGAAGACATTTCATTTGTTTTTTACTTAGTTTAGTCTACTAAAATCCACCATTAAAAGCAATCATTAGATGTCAAGACACCTCTTGCATCCCATTTACATATCTACTAATAAATCACTCATCTTTAGCATGAACAACTATTTCAACATGCTGGTAATCACCAATGATTTGTGATACCGGACACCGGCTTTCTGCTTCAGAAACAATCGCATCTGCTTCATTTCGAGCTAAGTCTATGTATATATCCACCTTAAAAACGAAATAAGTAATAGATGTTTCCTGATTTAATTTATAATCTACCTGAATAGCCACTTCACTAGCTACATCTTTGATACCGTGGCGCTTTAAGGCAATTTCTATTGTCGCATTCAAGCAAGTTGCCCATGATAAGGCAATCAATTGCTCAGGGTTTGTGCCCGCTTCTTGTGGTTTCAATGGGCTTGAAGTCGCCACTCGCAACTCATTTTCCCCTTCAACCCAGGCCGTACCCTTAATTCCTTGGTCATTATGCACTCGTGTTGTATATAACAATTTATCCTCAGCCATATGCGCAACTCCTCCATCCTCTTGGTTATGCTCTAATATGGGTCATTATACCCCTAATTCTCCTAGCAAAAAAGGCAATTGCATTCAAATCTTGCAATTGCCTTTCAATTCAATATTATTTTTTCAATACTTGATACATGCCATTTGTCACAAATTGTAACCAAACTTGACCGCCATCAGGATTAAAGTGTACCCCATCCTGACTTAGCCAAGTAGGTGCTTCAGCATGGTTGGTATAGTAATCATGCCAATCTAGTAAGTAGACTGAATCACTATCATCACTAGCTGCCTGAGCCAAAGTTTTATTTACATCATTTGCCCAAGGGCGATCAACATGCGTATTTACAAGGAAAATCGTTTTCTCTCGACCAATCTCATCTAAGAAATCACTTAGTTGTGCTGATGTAAAGCCACCATTCGCACCTAGGTCAACTAAGACGACATCTTCAAGCATACCTTGCGCGTCTAAGCTAGCTGGATAGCCAACTAAAGTATATAACTGACGGCCAACCGCAGCGTCAACAATTGCATTAGGATACAAGGTGTACAAACCTTCTGATTCGCCGACCATTAAGGAGTCGCCGATGAAAGTTACAGATAACTGATAAGCAAACCGAGCCTGCTCATCAGGAATACCTTGGTAAAAGCCTAATGATGCCTCACTCAAGTTCTTTTTATAAGTTGAAAGACTCGCGTCTGCTTGTTTTTCTTGCTCAGCCCTTTGTTTATTCAGTTCTTCAATCTTCTTGGTCTGCTCAGCAGCTTGCTGCTCTTCTACAGTCACATTGTCTGCTGGCTTAGAAATTGCAACAGCACTAGCGCCACCAAGGAATACGAAGGTAAAAACTATGAATAAAATGCGGGTCAACCAGGGAGCCGGTTGTCTAAATAATTGGCCAATCTTCGTGAAAAGACGGACAGGTTGATTATTTCGAACTTCATTAAAAATCGGCACCGGCCATCTTTTTTCCTCTAGTAAGGCATACGATAAACAAGACAGGATAATAATCAAAATGACTTGTGGCCAAATACTATTGGTAAACCAATTTTGACTGGTTGGTACCATATGGAATAGCACATTGATTGGGTAATACCATAAATACATGTGGAATGTACGTTGGCCTAACCACCGCAAGGGTTTAAATTTCAATAGAAAACCAACCCAAGAGCCTTTATAAGTCAACAAGGCAATCGTTATGGCAGCTAATAGATTAAAGCCAAACATTCCGCCATAATAGGTGAATGTCGCTGCATCAAGCATGTGGAGCATCCCATAAGTGAGAATAGCCAATAAGCCTAACAAGACCACATCAACAATAAAGTGGTGAAAGCGGCCAACTCTGTCCTTCAACCAAATAGCTAGTTGGTCCATATCCAACAACTGAGCGGCTGCCCCACCAAGAGCGATAGAAAAGAATCTAGTATCCGTACCGTAATAAACTCGTGACGGGTCTTCACCAGGTGTAAAGATAATCGCCATCAGCATACCTGACAAAAGCGCGGCACCAAGCATGACCAAACCTGATTGCCATTTAGTTTTAGTAAAACGTCGACTAGCATTAAAGAATAAAGGCCATATCACCATAAATTGCATATAAACGGCAATATACCAGTAATGTGTTGTTAGTGATGGATGCAGCATATTCGCAAAATAGGATGAACCAGATAGTATTTGCTGCCAATTATTGACGAATAACAAGGATGTCATTAGATTGATGCCAATATTGACCAATAGCTGTTGCCTAAATAATAGTAAATAAGTCAGCCCCACCATCGTAATAATGACCATAGGCCACCAGATCTTACGTATACGTCCCCAGGTTTTCTTAAAATAAGATTCCTGAATATCCGCTTCAATATCCGCTTCATATTTACTTTCCATTTGACTAGTCACTAGATATCCCGAAAGTACGAGAAAAAGATCTACCCCTAAAAAACCACCTGAAACACGATGCGTTAAATAGTGGTATAAAATGATACCTAGCATGGCTAAGAATCTTATTGTATCAAACTGTGTAAAGTAGTTTTTCTTCATTATCCTCGCCTCTCCATTGATCAACACGAAATTGTCAAAGCTAGAGACAATTCACGCAATTATAATACATACATTATATCGATAGTCTTGGAAAATGAGAACATCAATTTTAAGTTTTCTAAAAGAGTTCCCGACAATTCACTATCCACTGTATCAAAAAAAGTGGTTGAGCCCTAGCCTCAACCACTTTAGAAAATAAAAAAGCATATATGCTACCAAACACCTGTTGGTTAAAACAACACATATGCCGAACCAATTATTCACTTAAATGAATTGGCCTTGATTTATTCAAAAGACTAATGGATATATTCCACTCCTAGCGAACTCATTCGCGCTAGGAGTAGATAGAGCTAGACTCGGCCATACTATGTACAACCAACATCATGACACTCCGTTTTATACATCACTAAAAGTTTTTATTAAACTAATTCAAGAATAACCATTGGTGCAGCATCGCCACGACGAGGTTCAGTTTTTAAGATACGAGTGTATCCACCTTGACGTTCAGCGTAACGAGGACCAAGATCGTTGAATAATTTTTGTAAAGCAGACTCGATAACGATGTCTTCACCTTCAGCGCGAACATCGGCGATTTCGTTACGAACGAATTGGTTCGCTTGACGACGAGCAGCTAAATCTCCACGTTTACCTAAAGTAATCATTTTTTCAGCTGTACGACGGATCTCTTTCGCACGAGTTTCTGTTGTAGTAATACGTTCATTGATAATTAAATCAGTAGTTAAGTCACGTAACATAGCTTTACGTTGAGAGCTAGTACGACCTAATTTACGGTAACCCATTGTCAGTATCCTCCTTTATGATTTATTAATCTTCTTGACGTAAAGATAAGTCAAGAGCAGCTAGCTTGTTTTTAACTTCTTCAAGAGACTTACGACCTAAGTTACGTACTTTCATCATTTCTGGTTCAGATTTGTTAGTCAATTCTTCAACAGTATTGATGCCTGCACGTTTTAGACAGTTGTATGAACGAACTGATAAGTCTAGTTCTTCAATAGTCATTTCAAGCATTTTTTCTTTTTGTGTTTCTTCTTTTTCAACCATAACTTCAACTTGACGAGCTTCGTCTGTTAAGTTAACGAATACTTCCAAGTGTTCTGTCATGATTTTTGCCGCTAAGCTTAATGCTTCTTCGGGTGAAATTGTACCATCAGTCCAAATATCCATAGTTAATTTATCGTATTCGTTGATTTCTCCGATACGAGTATTTTCAACTTGATAGTTTACTTTGGAAATTGGTGTGTAGATAGAATCCACTGGGATTTCGCCAATTGGCATTGAATCCACTTTATTGTTTTCTGAGCGTACAAAACCACGACCGTTTTTAACATTCATAATCATGTGGAAACGAGCGCCTTCTGCAAGCGTACAGATATGTAAGTCTGGATTCATAACATCGAAATCAGCATCGGCAATAATATCAGCAGCTGTTACGTCAGCTGGACCTGTGATGTCAATTTCTACTTGTTTTTCTTCTACGTCATACAATTTCAATGATAATTGTTTTACGTTCAACACGATCTCAGTAACGTCTTCGCGTACACCTGGGACTGTTGAGTATTCATGCAAAACATCGTCAATTTGGATTGATGTAACTGCTGTACCTGGTAATGAGGACAACAAGATACGACGTAATGAATTACCTAGGGTTGTTCCATAGCCGCGTTCTAATGGTTCTACAACGAATTTACCAAATTTACTATCGTCGTTAATTTCAATTGTCTCAATATTTGGCTTTTCAATTTCGATCATATCGACAAATTACCCCTTTCAAAACGTGAGAAAATGTATCATCGCATATCCAAGTTCATCAATCGATTAAACACGACGACGTTTTGGAGGACGGCAACCATTATGAGGAATAGGTGTTACATCGCGAATAGCAGTAACTTCTAAACCTGCTGCTTGTAAAGCACGAATAGCTGATTCACGACCTGAACCAGGACCTTTCACTGAAACTTCAACAGATTTCATACCGTGATCCATAGCAGCTTTTGTAGCTGTTTCTGAAGCCATTTGTGCAGCATAAGGAGTAGATTTACGAGAACCTTTAAATCCTAAAGCACCTGCAGATGACCAAGAAATTGCATTACCATGCTCATCAGTAATCATAACGATAGTATTGTTAAATGTAGAATGGATGTGAGCCACACCTGTTTCGACATTTTTCTTCACACGACGTTTGCGTGAAACTGGACGTTTAGCCATAGTGTAATTAACCTCCTTTTAGATTATTTTTTCTTACCTTGAATTGCGACAGCTTTACCTTTACGCGTACGTGCGTTGTTCTTAGTGTTTTGACCACGAACTGGTAAACCACGACGGTGACGGATACCACGGTATGAACCGATTTCTTGTAGACGTTTGATGTCTAAAGCACGTTCACGACGTAAGTCACCTTCAACTTTAATTGTATCTACTGCTGCACGTAAACGATCTAACTCATCGTTAGTTAAGTCACGTACACGAGTATCTTCTGAAATTTCAGCTTGCGCTAAGATTTTTTGAGAAGTCGTTTTACCGATACCATAGATGTATGTTAAGGCAATAACGATACGTTTCTCACGTGGAATATCTACTCCTGCTATACGAGCCATATACGAAAACCCTCCTTTTTAATATCTTTAATTAGCCTTGGCGTTGTTTATGTTTTGGATTAGAACAAATAACCATAACTTTACCGTTACGGCGAATAACTTTACAATGTTCGCACATTGGTTTAACAGATGCTCTTACTTTCACAGTTATACCTCCTCGATTATATATCTCTACATTACTTGAATCGGTAGGTGATACGACCTTTCGTCAAGTCATATGGAGACATCTCAACTTTTACACGGTCACCTGGTAAAATACGGATGTAGTTTACACGCATTTTTCCTGAAATATGCGCTAAAACTTCATAGCCATTTTCCAATTGGACCTTAAACATAGCATTAGGTAATGTTTCAGTCACAGTACCTTCAATTTCGATCATATCTTCTTTTGACAAAGTCTTTCCTCCTAATGGTGGTTGTTTCGTTTAATCACTAATAGATTATAGGATAGAAATACGAAATGTTCAGTCAACCCGAATATCTTACCATAATTAGTGATTTAAAGCAACAAATATTATTTATCTAAAATCTTTTGGATCTCAGCGTAAACATTGTCAATACCGATATCACCAGGAATGCGATAAAGCTTACCTTGACCTTCATAGAAATCCAAGATTGGTTGTTGTTGTTCTTGATTAACTCTTAATCTGTTTTCAACAACTTCAGGTTTATCGTCTTCACGTTGGTAGAAATCATGGCTTCCGCAAACATCGCATACGCCGTCTACTTTTGGCTTGTTAAAAACTTTGTGGTATGTTGCGCCACAGTTTCTACAAATGATTCGGCCTGATAAACGTTCTTTTAACGTTTCAGTTGGCACATCTAAGTAGATAACTGCATCAATGTCGCGATTTAAGCGAGTCATGATATCGCCAAGTTCTTTAGCTTGAGCTTCAGTTCTTGGAAAACCGTCTAGCATAAAGCCAGCTTGTGTATCTTCTTTTTGAAGTCTTTCTTCAACAATACCATTTGTTACTTCATCAGGAACTAATGAGCCATCATCCATGAATGATTTAGCTTTTTTTCCTAATTCAGTGCCTTCAGCAATGGCTGATCTAAACATATCTCCAGTAGAAATATGTGGAAATTTGTAATCTTCAACAATTTTAGCTGCTTGAGTACCTTTTCCGGCACCAGGCAAACCCATTAAAATAATATTCATTATTATCCTCCCCAAGCAAGTTACGCATTAGTCTTTTTTGTCATGTATAAAGCCAACATATTGACGTTTAATTGTACGCCCTTCAATTTGTTTTGCAGTGTCTAGTGCAACACCAACAACGATTAGTAAGCTTGTACCACCTAAAGCAATTGATTGTGGCATATCAAAGAAGTATGCCCCGAGTAAAGGTAGAACTGCTACACCCATCAAGAATATTGAGCCAACAGCGCTTAAACGATTTAACATTTTTTGTAAATATTCTTTAGTTGCTAAACCTGGACGGATACTTGGAATATAACCCCCAGCTTTTTGCAAGTTTTCAGCAGCACGTTCAGGATTAATCTGAATGTGTGCATAGAAGAATGTAAACAAAATAATGACAATTGCATAAATAGCGATACCCGCTGGTTCTTCTAAATTAAAGATTGTTGACAATATCTTATACCAAGAAACATCACTATAGTCAGCTGCAAATAATCCGAGTACTGTTTGTGGCACCATGATTAATGATGACGCAAAAATTACTGGAATAACACCTGCTGAGTTAATTTTTAATGGTAAATGAGACTTTTGCGATGCCGAATTCGCACGTTTAGAATAACGTACAGGAATTTGACGCTCCGCTTGACTCATGAAAATAACAAACATAATCAATAGGATAAATACAAGCGCGAAAATGCCTGCATAAATCATTTGTTGATTTAATTCACTGCTTGTAGCACCTACAATGCTATTTTGATAGTATGAGATTAATTCTGAAGGGATTTGCGCCAGAATACCAGCGAAGATAATGATTGATGTACCATTACCAATTCCATATTCAGTGATTTGCTCACCTATCCAAACAACAAACATAGATCCTGCAGTCATGAATAAAGCAATTAACAAGTAAGTTACAAAGCCTGGATTATCAATTAATCCTAAAGCTGATAATGAATTAAATCCAATTGAAATAGCCAAAGCTTGGAAAAAGCCGATTGCTACTGCAAAGTATCTAGTCCATTTATTTAACTTACGTCGACCAACTTCACCCTGTTTAGACCACTCTGTAAATGAAGGTATAATCTCCATCTGCAATAGTTGAATAATAATTGATGCGGTTATATACGGTGAAA
>JAEZWY010000198.1 GCA_023442905.1 Bacillota bacterium
CTTAACGGTCGTCCAATCTTGGTTGTCAGCCAACATTTCAAGCAATGTCATGGCTTACCTAACAGGGCTCTTGGCTTCACAAGTATTTTCAAATGTCCCAGCCACTATTCTGGTTTCACCCTTTACAGACCAGGCTCATAGCGTGTTGATGGGGGTTACCATTGGTGGCTTAGGGACCATGGTCGCGTCATTAGCTAACTTAATCGGTTTTTCCATTATTCGAAACGCTATGTCCATGGATTCTAGGGCTTATTTCAAGATCTTCACCATACTAAATGTGATTTTTATCCTGATTTTAGGCCTCCTTTTCTTCCCATGGTAGCTTTTTCTCACTTTTTTATCATTATTATTTAATTAAAACTTGCATTCTCAAACTTTTTAGTATAAATTAAAATCATATTAGAAAACGAAAGAGGCATCTCATTATGTTAAGCACAACACAAAATAATAAGCATATTGTCATTATTATTATTGATTCTAGGACTTAGGGAGTTCGGCGGCAGCCAATTTCATATGTCCTATTTGTGTTGAAACACTAGATGGGACCTAAGCTTCCCATTTAGGGAGGCTTTTTTTATTGGTATAAGCGAATTTTTAGTCTACTTGATAAAGGTTTGCATTGTTGGTATTTATTGGTTGGGTTTGTTTTAGGAGGAAAATATGAATTTGAAGAAATTTGGTTTAACATTATTATCTGCAGCTACTTTAGCTGCCTGTGGTTCAGTGACACAAACATCTAACAGCTCTTCTTCTGCAGGATCAGAAGATTCTGATACGATTAACATCGGTGGGGACTTTGGTTTAACTGGATCAGCATCTGCTTACGGTTCTTACATCAATGACGGTGCGACTTTAGCCTTCAATGAACTCAACGAATCGGGTGGTATCGATGGTAAGCAAATCAACTACATCGTAACAGATAACAAATCTAACGTTCAAGAGTCTGCCAATGAAGCCACACGTCTGTTAGCAGAAGAAAACTTGTCTGTATTATTAGCGTCAGATATCGCAGCCTCAACAGAAGCAGCGATTCAACCAGCTGAAAACGCGCAAGTTCCAATGATCATCCCTTCAGCAACGGTTGATGATTTAACATTGGATTCACAAGGAAATGTATTTGAATATGTCTTCCAAATTGCCTTCCAAATCTCTAACCAAACAGAAGCACTTGGCCGTTTTGCGGACGAGAAAGGTTGGAGTACGGCTGCCGTTTTACAAGATAACTCATCGGATTATGGTCAAAACTTAGCTTCTCAATTTGAGGAAGACTACTCAGGTGACGTTGTCATCAAAGAGTCGTTCTTATCAGGAGACACTGACTTCAGCTCAATCCTAAACAACGTTAAAGCCAAAAATCCAGACGTATTATTCATCGCCGGTTACTACCCAGAAGGTGGAGCCATCGTGAAACAAGCCCGTGAAATGGGTATCAATGCCGCTATCTTAGGTCCAAACGGATTAGGTAACGACGAATTCATCAACTTAGCTGGTGCAGAAAACGTAACTGACTTCTACTACGCAACAATCTTCGTAACAGGAGAATATGGATCAGACGCAGCCAACGAATTCGCAGAGAAATACCGTGCAGAATTTGACACAGAGCCAGACTTGTTCTCAGCAGGTGGTTACGACGCAGCCCGCTTAGCAGCTGACGCCATTGACCGTGCCGGTTCAACAGACCCACAAGCCATCCGCGACGCCCTAGAAGAAACTCAAGACTTTGAAGGGGTAACAGGAAACATCTCATTCGATGAAGACCACAACCCAGTAATGGACTCATTCGTAGTAGGCTATACAGAAGGCGAAATCTCAACAGTAGAAGCCGTAACAGCTGAATAAGACCTACTTTTTTGAAAAAAAGATAACAAGACCAAGTTGGGCCAATATTAGTAGAAGAGTCGCGATGTTCATGTCGTGACTCTTTTTTGAGTACAGCTAATATTTCAAGTTAATTCTACACATAGCTTCTGAGACATTTTCACGATATGCGAAAATTGATTGTTTGTCATTGGATGATTCAATCAAGTAGCGTATAATATATTATGGATCAACAAATCAAATTGAAAATATATAAAATGAATGTATATAGAAAGAAGTGTGGGACATATGGTAGAAGAAAATAAATATTATATCTATGCGGACCGGATTATCTTAGCGGATGAAGTTGTAGAAAAGGCTTATTTAGAAGTCAAAGATGGCCAATTTGGTTATGCAACGTTAGAGAAACCCTTAAAAGGTGAGGTTAAAGATTACACGGGTTATACAGTGGCGGCTGGTTTAGTGGATACCCACATCCATGGTTTCCACGGAGCAGATGTGATGGACGATGATTTTGAAGCGGTTCAGACTATGTCTAAAGGCTTGCCATCAACAGGTGTGACAGCCTTTTTGCCAACGACCTTAACTTCTTCTGCTGACTTATTGACTTCTGTTGCTGGGAAAATCGGTGACCACTACGAGGAAGCTGAGGGGGCGAAAATCTTAGGTATATTCTTCGAAGGGCCATGGTTCACGGAAGAACACAAGGGGGCACAAAACCCAGCCTACATGGGTGATCCTGACTTGGGTCAATTTGAAATCTGGCAGTCAGCGGCCAAAGGTTTGATCAATAAAATTGCCCTAGCGCCAGAGCGGAAGACGGCTAAAGCTTTCACAGAAACTATCGCGAAAGAAGGGGTACGAGTAGCCCTAGCCCACTCATCTGCGACCTATGAAGAAGCGACTGCAGTGGTTGATGCGGGTGCCAACATTTTCATCCATACTTATAACGGCATGTCTGGTTTACACCACCGCAATCCAGGAATGGTTGGAGCAGCGATGGCAACGGATGATACCTATGCGGAAGTAATTTGTGATGGGAAACATGTCCATCCAGGTGCAACCAAAGCCTTGGTGAAAGCCAAAGGATGGGACAAAACAGTCTTAATTACAGATGCCATGTCAGCGGCAGGTATGCCTGATGGCCAATACCAATTAGGCGAATTCCCGGTTATTGTAAAAGATGGTGAAGCGCGACTTGAGTCAGGTAATTTAGCTGGGTCAGTCTTGACCTTGATTCAAGCGGTTAAGAACGTGGTTGATTGGGGCGTTGTTGACAGTGAACATGCCTTGCGGATGGCGTCGCAAGTACCAGCAACCTCTGTAGGTTTAGAAGACCAAGTTGGTGTGATTGCACCAGGCCGTGCAGCGGACTTCATTGTGGTGGACGCTGATATGAATCTAAAAGAAACCTACCTAAACGGTGTTTCAGTATTTCAAGCGTAAGCAATAGATATAAAAATGAATTTGTGCAATGGCGCTACAATCTGATTCTTTACTAACTAAAGTTTTGATATCGGGCTAGTTGACATGAGTCTGCTGGTTTGGTTCTTCTTTGTTTGTAAAAAGGCAAAGTTAATCATTGCGGATGAGGCTATTTCAGCCCTTGCATGACTATACCAAGTCCTTATTATCGGCGATTCCAACAGCTGACCCAGAGTCAGAAAAAGTTCGCCAACGCCTTCACTTTGAAGGCTTAGCTTATAGTGAGGATCAATGGGCGGATTGTAGCCTAGTTGAAGTGGCCCCTGACCACTTTGTCTACTGTCATCCAAGTGAAGTGGCTGGCTACAAAGCCCAGGCAAAACCGGCTTTGGCATTAGTATAAAAATAGGCGCATACGAAAAAGGTGGTCTGGAATTTTTCCAGGCCACCTTTTTTAGATTTTTCATGACATTATTTTCTTATTGAAGGAATTGTTGTTCTTCAACACTGGCGATTTTTGCGAAAGAATATGGACTGTTTTCTTCTATAGTATATTCTTCTACAGTGGTCGTTTCACCAGTGGTAATATCCACTCGTTGCAATTGGCCTGTTTTGCCATCTGCAATGGTTTGGAAGATATAGCCATTGTCAATGTAGTAATCAGGGGCTTGTTCAAGGTCTGACTGCCATACTTGGTCAAAGTTTTGACTCTCCATGTCGTAAGCGTAAATACTTAATTGACTAGGATAGCTACCGTAGTCATTCTCCACATAATTATTGGTTAAGACAAAGATTTTATCTTCAATAATTATTGGCATAAGGTCGGTGTCACCAGATTGTTCTTTTAAAGTACTTACTAATGATGACGTGTCCATAGTTTCTTTGTCACCACTTGTTGGATTGATAATCTCATAAGTAGTTGGAGAGATATAGTCTTCACTGACTTCATTATTTGTTGCCGCTATTGGTAACAAGTGGTACTTAGGATTCCGGTTTAAGCTATCAACGCTGCCTGAGTACAATTCATAACTCGCATTGTCCATGGTAGTAGCTTCCGTGATTTCGCCATTTTCCTTGTTTAATTCAAAGGTTTTTAAATAATTGGCTTGGTCGTAGTCTTGTAGGAAAGCGTATACCAGGTAAATGGTCGTGTCATCTTCAGCGATTGACATCAAGGTGTTACCAGTCCGGTCTGCTTGGTCTAACTGATAAGAGGGTACGGTATAGGTCCAGTTGCCCTCATCATTTTTTTGAATCAGAGTCAAGTTTAACTGGGCTTTGCTATCACCTAAGAGAGTATCAGCCCGCCATAATTGTAGGTCATCATTCTCCAAAATCAATCGGGAATTGGACAAGTTTGGCCGGTCGAACAAGGAGAAGTTTTTGTAGACCGCGTCTTGGACTTGGGCGCTAAACATACCGTAACTAGCGTTGGTCGTAGGAATTAGCCCGTCTCCTCGTCTTGATAGGGGGATCCAATGAATTGAATTCTGATCGTCTTCGCTTGTTAGATAAAGACTCGATGCTTGGGTTTCTTGCCCGCTAACTTCAGGGTTTACACTAGTTACCTTAACAGGTTTAAAAGTGCCGACCCCAAACCAGACGAATAAGGACACGCCAGCAATTAGCACTAGGAAAATAAGTGTCAGCCAGTTTTGTTTACGCATTTTCATCATGATACCTCCTTTCTTAAATACTGACATAATGGTTCATCAACCATGACATCATATAACCGTTGATCATATTTGCGGCATAAATGAGGACTAAGACGATAATAGTCCCTTCTGTCGCAGTAAGTGGCATAGTGAGTGTTGAAAAGACCATCAGGTAGACAAGGGCAATGGATACTACCCAGTAAATGACGATTGTTAATAAAGTCCGCGTCCAAGTATAACCTTTCGCACTAAGTAAAATGATCATGCTATTCATTAAGGTGAATAAGAACCATAGGCCACCACCATAAGTCAGAAAGGTTTGTCCTGGGTAAGGCGGGAACAAGACTAAACTCGTCTGCATTTTGGTTGCAAGTTGAATGAGAACGGGTATCGTGGTGTAGCTATCAGCAAACATGATAGAAAAAGCGGCGTTTGCAACATAGAATACGACCAATTGTAAAATCAAAATCCCAGCCATCATGATCAAAGTAGAGATCAGCTTGGCGTAGGCAATCGGTGCCCGGTTTCCAGGTAGGGTTAACAATCGGTAAATAAAGTTTCCCTGAAAGTGCCAGTCACGAATCCAGGAAAAGACCGAATAAGCGAGTAATGCAAAACCAGTGGCCCCAATAATCATGGTAAAGGCCATGCTATCATCAAAAGCAGAGGCTAAATTGGTAATAGGGAAGGGGTAATCCGAGGTATTTCCGGATGCAATCGCCATATAGCTTGTCCTGACGTTTCCTAAAACCATGATTCCTTCAGTCACTAAAACAAAAGCCATCAACAGGAAATATGAATCTCAACCCGAAAACTGAACACTCAAAAAAAGAGTGTTGTAAGTTTTCGGGTTATTTTTATGCAAAATTTTCGGTATACTCTATTTGAGTTATACAGAAGGGAGTGGACAGGATGAGTAA
>JAEZWY010000199.1 GCA_023442905.1 Bacillota bacterium
GGTTACAAGGTCAACTAGATTTTGATAGAACAAAACGGCAAACAAATACGCGACTAATAGGCCTATAGAATGAATGCCTTGCAGTATAGCCCCTCGATAGACACCAACGCCTATACTAAGTATAAAAAATAATAAAATCAAAAAACTTGTCATGCTTTCCTCCCGTTGGTACCCATTTTTTCTATCAATAGCCTATGATCTTGGTGTTTGACGCAAACGACCCAATTGTTTTGAGGCTGTGTTCCCACTAGACTTCAAACTTGGTTGGCTAATTTCAGGAATTTCTTTATCTAAGTCAGCCTGTGTTAGTGTTTGTTTTCCACTTGCTTTTGTTTGCGCTGGTTTTTTAGCTAGCGCCTTAGCATGTCCCTGGTTCGTCTTGGCTTTTGATGGTGTTTGCGGTTGAGTTTTTTCTTTTGCTTCACGCATCTTTTCTTTTTCTATTTCGGCGATTTCTTTCACCAACGTGCCCATGGTTTGCTCCATTGATTTTACACGGACCATTAAATCGGCATTTTCTTTAGATTTTACAGCCATTTGTGCTTGTAAATCCACATTATCAGATTGGATGTTTAACGCTACTAATAAAGCCATCTCTTCCATTGACATATTGGGATTCTTTTTACTGATATCAGCAAGTAATTGGTTGATATCACGGCTCACTTGTTGAATATGTTCACTTGTTTTATGACTCTTGATGGTGAATTTGTGATAGCCCAATTTCGCTATTACTCTGTTTTTTTCTTCATTCGACATATTTGTCACTCCAACTTTTTATACTGTGCGTTAAATGTTTGTAGATGCAATAGAAAGGTCGCGTCTTAACGCCTTTCGTTCCACCTAGCTTTCATAATCTTAGATATTTTACCATTTATACCGAAAAATGGCTAGACCTAGCCACTATCTGCTTTTAATGACCAAAAAAGGTAGAAAAATTGTAATGATTTTAAGCTGTCAAGAAAGATTTAATCAGATTTTCATGACAAGGCATTATTCTTCGTGTATGATGAGATACGATATATTGAGATAGAGGTGCGGAGCTTATCAGTACATACCCGAGCGGGAGCGTTGAAAGTATGGAAAGGAATATTCGCCGAAATATTTTAACCCCAAGTTAAAGTATTGGGCATAAACAAAAAATGTTTATGACTGTCACTTAACCAAGTGATGCGCTATCCTAGGAGTAACGACTAAAAGACTAGTCATAGTCTTACTGCGTACAAAGGGAAGCCTCTATTGCAATTTATTGCTGTAGAGGCTTTTTATTATTTTCGGGAGGTATTATTATGAAAAATCATCAAGTAAGTAACACTTGGCAAAAAGCTTTGATTGCTATTTTGACCATCGTATTTGCCATCGTTGGCCCAACATCCGCTCTTGTTGAAGCGAGTGAGGTCGGCACAACAATTGAGGTTGACCAAGAAGCATTAGCTGAAGGTTTAGACACAGAAGGCGTCCTACGAGTTGGGATGGAAGCCAACTATGCGCCCTTCAACTGGTCGCAAACATCTGACGCGGACGGTGCAGTCCCTATTTCAAACTCTGACGGTGAATATGCAAACGGTTATGACGTACAAATCGCTAAACGTCTAGCTGATTCACTAGGTTTAGAACTTGAAATTGTTAAGTTAGAGTGGGACGGTCTACCACCTGCACTTGAATCTGGCATGATTGACGTGATTATTGCCGGTATGTCACCAACACCAGAACGTCTACAACAAATGGACTTCTCAAATTCTTACTATTCTTCAGATATCGTTCTTGTGACTATGGCTGACAGTGAATACGCAGATGCTACATCGCTAGAAGATTTCGCTGGCACAACTGTTACTGGTCAATTAAATACATTCCATTATGATTTAATTCCGCAAATTACTGACGTAACCCAAGCCACTGCCTTAGATTCATTCCCAACGATGATTACTGCTTTAACTGCTGGTTCAGTTGACGCCTATGTATCTGAAAAACCAGGTGCCATGGCTGCTGTAGCTGCTAACCCTGACTTAACATACGTTGAGTTTGCTGAGGGCCAAGGCTTTAACTTAGGTGAAGTCACTTCTGATATTGCTGTTGCAACCAGAAAAGATTCTCCATTAACAGACATTATGAACCAAGCCTTAGCAACTATTCCAACCGCGGACCGTGACCAATTAATGGAAGATATGGTGAACTTGAACGAGCGCGGTGAAAGTGCTGGTTTCTGGTCTGAAGTTGCGGGCATTTGGGATACTTACGGTTCCCAATTCCTAACTGTTGCTGGTAACACTATGTTTATCGCGTTAAGCTCGACAATTATGGGATTTGTCATTGGTTTATTGATTGCTATCTACCGTTCATTAATCGTTCGTCGCGATCAAAAACCAGTTGCCTACTTCTTCTATAAATTATTCGACTTTGTGATTGCTGCCTACATTGAAATCTTCCGTGGTACACCAATGATGGTACAAGCTATGATGATTTTCTATGGTTCAAGACTATTCTTCAATTTCCAAATGTCTACTATGTTTGCAGCCTTACTAATTGTGTCGATTAATACTGGTGCTTATCTTGCCGAAGTGATCCGTGGTGGGATTACCTCAGTGGATAAAGGCCAAACTGAGGCCGCTCGTGCCATTGGTATGAACCACTACCAAACAATGACGACAATCGTTTTGCCACAAGCTATTCGGTCAATCTTACCTGCTTTAGGTAACGAATTTGTAATCAATATTAAAGATACTTCTGTATTGAATGTTATCGCAGTAACTGAGTTATTCTTTGTAACGAAATCAGCTGCTGGTTCAACGTACCTAACCTTCCAAACATTCCTAATTACAGCGATTATCTACTTTGTCTTAACTTTTACAACAACTCGTGTCTTGAATTTCATCGAAAATCGTATGGCAGGCAAAAAGACTTACCATGTCTATGAATCTAG
>JAEZWY010000211.1 GCA_023442905.1 Bacillota bacterium
AATACAGAAGGTGTGAATAGATTATGACAGATAGAGTAGCTGGGTTACCATATACAGCTGTGTACAAAGGATTGAATTTACTTTTAGCCCAAGATACAGATATTGTTCCTAATATTGTAGGGCATGGTGGAATTGGTAAATCGCAAATGATTCGAGATTTAGCTAAAAATAATGATTTTGCTTACTTTGAAATTACCTGTTCTTTACTGCAACCAGGTGATTTAACTATGCCGGTTCCAAAAGAAGACCATATTAAATATTATCTAAATCCACAAATTCAAGGAGCGATTACAGCAGCAGAAGCGGATCCAGACCGTAAAGTGATTCTTTTCTTGGACGAATTTAACCGACCGATTGCTATGGTGCAAGGAGAATTGATGAACTTAGTGCTACAACGTAATTTGATGGGACAAGCTTTACCTGATAATGTGGTTATTATTACGGCTGAAAACCCTTCAAGTGATGTAGAAGGGTTTGAAAATACGTCATATGCAACCAATGCTCGTGATATGGCTATTAATGACCGGACGATGCGAATTAGAATGGGCGCTAACTTAGAAGATTGGATTAGTTCTTTTGCCAAAAAGACACAAGTTAACAATCCAAATCGTACGATGATTCATCCATTGATTACAGAATTTCTGCAAGCAGACGGTCGCCAATACTTTATCGTCATTGATGAAACGAGAGATAAGAATCCAACACCTCGTGCATATGAACGACTATCCAACTTATTATATGCCTTTGAGGATGCGGGACATGATATTTATCATTTAGCAGATGATTATCTTGAATTCTTGATTGAGGGTATTGAAGGAAACATTGGTGATGAGGCTGGTCAAGTCTTTATGACTTTTTTGAGACAACAACAAACTGATTTCATTAAACCAACCGAAGTTGTGCAATCAACAGGATCTCATCTACCCGAAAGTATTTTAGATAGATATCAAGCTATGCCAATAGTACGCCGTAAACGCGTCATAGAAGATTTAACAGATTATATTGTGCATCAATCAGATTTAATTGAAGATGGCGATCTAATTAGCCGTTATACAGATATCTTTGTGGTTTCAGAGCCTGATGAAATTTATATTTTGATTAAACGGATGCATGACGCACCGGCTGATTCAGCAATAGCACGATTTTATAAAGCTTTAAATCAAAATGATAACTTTGTTGAGAAAACCTTTGATATTACAATGGCCGTCAATGCCAATGAGTAAAAGATTGTATGGAAGAAAGTAGGTGTTTAAGTGTCTGAGAATGAATTATTTTCCGCCTTCGAGTTTGAAAATATTGAAACTACTTTTCGGAAAATGAGAATTGCATATATTACCTTTTTAAATCATGGCCAATATGAGGACTATGAAAAATTTAGTGATGCACAAAATCAACTGTTGGGCATACTGACGGCTAGTTTAATGAATCATCAAGATTCGCAAAAGGGTGCAAGAGATGTTCTTTTCGCTGGGATTCTTTTTCATACAGACCGAGAAATGAATGGGTCACTCGCCAAACCAATTACCATTGGCTTTCGCGGATTAGACTTGGTTATGACAATTAACCCTATTTTATTTTACCTTTACTATGAAACACCTGCTGGAATGTTGGCGGCGATTAGACAGATGTGTTATCACGTCTTATTTGGCCATATTGTCGAATATGATTGGGCCTTTAAGGATGAAGAATCAGCTAAAGTGATGAGTGTCGCGATGGAAGCTGAAGTGAATCAATATGTGGATGATTTACCAGATACCGTAGTAACTTTAAAATGGGTGAAGCATATTACAGAAGATCGCCTTATTTTACCAAAAGCTGGGACGCTATATTACTATAATGAATTAAAAGCAGTAAAGAATGATCCGAAAAGACAAGGGCACAACCGGACGGAATCAACCTTTAATAAAATGTTAGGTTCTGGTCAAATGGATGATTTATATAGTCAATTAGCAGGCAATTTTGACCCAAATAAAGCAGAAGAACTGCGAATTGATTCAGCCAAGCAATTAAGAGAGGAAATGAAAAATAACCGTACCATGCAGCCTATTACGCCTAATAGTCAGCATTCGGACTTATATCGGAAGTTGATGAATGGTTTAATTAAAGATTCTTATAGTCAAATGACTGAAGAATTACGATTAAAATTATCAAGTGAAGTGAAAGTCAGCATCGATCAAATTACTAAGCAACGGGCATTAAACTGGCGAGATGTTATTAAGAGAGGCATGGGTACGTCTTTAGTCCCTTATAAACTGTCTAAAAATCGTATGAATAGACGACAGCCACATCGAGTGGATTTACCAGGTCGTGTTTTAGATACGGCTAGTCGATTAGTGGCATTCTTTGATACCTCAGCTTCACAGAATGAAGAAGCCTTGGCATATTCATTAGGTGAGTTAGCCAATATACAAAAGACTTTACACGCTGAAGTATGGGTAGTCCATGTGGATACGACTGTCCAGTATGCAAAACAGTTATCATTTCAATCTTTAAAAGATATGGAATTTGCTGGACGAGGAGGCACCAGTTTTGCCCCGGCCTATCAATGGCTTCATGACCAAGGTTTTACCAATGAAGATACTATAGCAGTCTACTTTACAGATGGTTATGGAGATGATGATTTTGAACGGTATGGGTTCACGAATATGTATTGGATTCTAACAGAAACTGAAGTGGGCGACCCATCTCCTTTATCTACGGATGGTGAAGGTAAGGTCTTATACCTGAAAGCTGATGAACGTTATAACCGCCATATCTTGCGCCATCATAAAAATGCGCCAATTAATCACCAGCAAAGTGATCATATTTAGGAGAGTTATATGGATTCTATAAATATCAAAAAAGCTTTAGTTAAGGCCCAAATGGGTGACTATACTGCTATGGTGAAAGATATACCATATGCCACATTTGAAAAATTGAATATCCCCTTACAATTTGATTTCAAGAAAATTGATGAAGAAGTTGCTGCTTATATTGTAGCGAATGGTTATTTAGAGATGTTTCCTAGCCAGATGAACCAATTAAATCTTCTGCAAAAAGGGAATCGCTTTAGGTTAGAAATCGGTATTTCTAGTGAGATGGACGATCAATTTCTGGAAGAATCATGGACTAGATATGAAACAATAAAGCGGACTGACTTAACTAATGAAAAAAAGGAATCGATGATCAGTCGAACTGGAAGTCAAATTTCTATGTGGGATAAATTAATAGCTAATGATATCCCCGAATTAAAGAAACGCCAAGAAATACTATTTAAAGAATTTGAATAAGCAAGCTAAAAAGGTCAGAAGTATCGAAAACTCCTGACCTTTTTATTGCGAATAAAACTGTATTTATCAATAAGTGATTATTGTTTTTCATGAATTAGATTGAGTAAAATTTCTACAAAAACTGTTGGTAAGGATTGTAAGTCGACGATTGACTTAGCAGAGGTGGTACGACCAGGTAAGACAATTGTATGATTGAAAAAGCGTTTTAATTCAGATCTGGGATTAAGGGTAATCAAGAAAGTGTTTTCTAAAGATGCACTTGGAATGGCTTCAAGAAAAGCCGTTGCATTGGTATTATTACCCGTTATTGAGAAAAATATTAAAGTAGCATTCTCAGAAAGAGTGTTGACATAATGGCCGCCAGTAACGAAATTATCCGAAAACATTGACATTATACCAAGATCTAATAAACCAAGAGATAAGGCTCTAGCTGGAATTGAAGATAAATGCATACCAAATATATAATTCATTTCATGGTTTAATAAAGCCTCTACCAACTTGTTTAATTCAGTTTCATCAATCGACTTAAAATCAATAAGTGTGTTTGAAAACTCATTGATATAACGATCAATAAACGAGTGTGCATCTTGTGGCTCGAGTTGACGATTACCTTTCAAATAATGAATAAACTCAAAGCGGAAATCTTTGTAGCCATTATAGCCTAACGTCTGACAGAAACGTAAGACTGCTGAAGTTGAAGTGTCAGCACGGTTTGCTAATTTAGTAATTGTAAATGTTTCAATATGCTGTGGATTGTCTAATATATAAGTAGCTACTTTAGCTTCTGAATTTGAGAAATCCTTTTGGTGTAGATGGATATTATCGATAATCGTCATACTGACCGCTCCTCTATATAATCTCTAACCTATTTTAAGTTTCTTTGACAATTTTGTCAAAGAAACACGACAATTTGTTGACAACGCTTTCATTTTCAATTAATATCTAGTTAAGATAATATTATCAAGTTTCCGTAACAAAATTATCACGAAAAGGACAATGATTATGGACTATAAAAAATTAGCTAAAGATATTGTTGCAAATGTAGGTGGAGAAGATAACATTCAAGTAGTGAATCATTGCATGACCCGTCTGCGTTTTAATCTAAAGGATAATTCTAAACCTGATAAGAAAGTATTAGAAGGGTTAGAAGGCGTGTTAGGTGTTGTATATGCTGGAGACCAATACATGGTTATATTGGGTCAACACTTACTACCAACCTATGAAGAGATTGTGAATAACTACCATGTTAAAGCTGGGGAAAGTATTGATGAAAACTTAGATGATTTATCAAATACAAAAGAACCTTTAAGTTTTAAAAATGCAGGTGGCCGACTCATTGGTTTTATTTCTTCATCTGTAACGCCATTGATTCCTGGGTTAATTGCAGGTGGGATGTTAAAAGTGGTGTTGCTGCTAGTCGTTACTTTCCTATCTCCTGAGTTTGCTGAAAGCTCCTCTCATCAATTGTTATCAGCGATTGCTGATGCACCATTTTACTTCATGCCGTTAATCGTGGCCTATGGGGCAGCAACGAAACTAGGAGGGACCCCAGTTTATTCTATTGTTGCAGCAGCTGCTCTCTTGCACGGCAATTATACTGGTTTAGTGACTGAAGCAGCTACTAATGTGAATTTATTTGGTATTAATGTTCCGCTATTAAGTTATGGAACTTCTTTATTACCGGCCTTATTAATTGCAGTGGTGGCTTACTATGCAGAGAAATACCTCAATAAAATTGTACCCGGTATTTTTAAATCAGTATTTGTCGGTATGGGGACTGTTTTAATTGCAGGTGGATTGGCTTTCATAGTGCTTGGTCCATTAGGTAATATGCTTGGTCAAGTGATTGCATCAGTATTTATGTTTTTAAGTGGCACGATAGGACCAATTGCAGTTGGTTTACTTGCTGCAGCACTCCCTTGGATGGTAATGACTGGAATGCATACGGCAATTGCGCCATTTATGACACAATTACTTGTAAATCCGGGATACGATGCAATTATTCGTCCAGCTTTCTTACTACATAATATGGCAGAAGGTGGTGCCAACCTTGGTGTCGCAGCTAGAACAAAGAATGCTAAATTACGTAGTGAATGTATTTCATTAGCTATTGGTTGTATTGTTGCAGGTGTTACAGAGCCGGCTATATACGGGGTTAACTTAAAGTATCGTAAACCGATGTATGGTGTAATGGCTGGTGGTTTTGTTGGTGGTGTGGTTGCAAGTTTATTAGGTGCACGTGTATATATTATGGGATACTCCAACCTTTTAGCCTTGCCGATTTTCCAAGAAACAGTGATGGCGATCGTGATAGGTATTGTAGCAACAATTGTTACTGCAGCAGTTGTAACCTATATGTTAGGGATCGATGAGACAGAGAGTGTTGACCTAGCAGAACCAGTTAAAGCACTTTATCCGGATGATGCTATTGTAGCGATTACAGAAGGCGATTTGCTGCCTTTGACAGAAGTGAATGATCAAACCTTTTCGAAAAAAATGCTAGGAGATGGCGTAGCTTTTAAATTAGATAGTGACTTTATTTGTGCGCCAGCAAATGGTCAATTAACAACCCTTTTCCCAACAGGGCATGCTTTTGGCATTACCACTAAAGAAGGTATTGAATTACTGGTTCATATTGGGATTGATACTGTGAATTTGAAAGGTGAAGGGTTTGATGTACTAGTTGAACAAGGCGAGGAAGTGCGTGCAGGAGAACCAATTGTTCGGGTAGACCGTGAAAAAGTTACTGCAGCAGGATATGACCTAACAACTATGTTAATTCTAACCAATGACTTTGATCATGAAATTCAATTAAATAATCAGGGGCAAGTGAAAGTCGGGACAAGCTTAAATTAAGAAAGGAAGCATCAAAATATGACAATTTCAAAAAAACTACCGGAAGATTTCCTATGGGGTGGCGCAACGGCAGACTTTCAATTTGAAGGTGGCTATGGTAAAGGTGGACGCGGTATTTTAAGTCATGATTATGAAACGGATGGGAATCAAGAGAATCCAAGACACCATACGATGGAGTTACCGGACGGAACAAAGATTAAACCAAAGAGTTCATTCTTCTTAGCTGAAGAGGTACCGGTTGATGCAAAACCTGTCTTCGAAGATGGGGCATATTATCCTAGTCACCAAGCCGTCGATTTTTATCATCGCTATAAAGAGGATATCGCTTTAATGGCGGGTATGGGCTTTAACGTATTTAGATTTTCTATTTGTTGGAGTCGTATTTATCCAACAGGAGAAGAGAGTGAACCTAATGAAGAAGGTTTAAAATTCTATGATGATGTTATCAATGAAATGGTTAAATACGGAATGGAACCATTAATTACGATTTGTCATGATGAATTACCGATGGATTTGGCC
>JAEZWY010000042.1 GCA_023442905.1 Bacillota bacterium
ACGTATCGCTTATGTCAGCTGCAACCCAGCAACTTGTGCTAGAGATTGCCGATTATTTACGGATGCCGGCTACAGGTTGGAATATGTACAACCAGTTGATTTATTCCCGCAGACCGTGCATGTGGAGTGTGTAGTATTGATGGAAAAGAAGAAAGAGTAATATGTTGCTATATCAGCTTTTTGAATGTGCATACCATATTCAAGGGGCTGTTTTTTTAGTATAATTGGATTGGAAACGGCTGAGGTTGGGAATTGTATCCAAAAATTAATAGCTAGTATGTGGGAATTGGTCAACATCTTTTCATAAAAAAATGAATAAAAATAAATTTAAGTAGCCTACTCATCATGAGGTTATTCTATATAGATAGTTAGGCTGAATGTAATTAGTTAAGTCATTCTAGAAAGTGGGGGAACCAATGAATTTAAAGGACAACATGCATTATAATCCAGCTAGGCGTCAACCGAAACATAAGCGAGTGGGAGTTTATGCGCGTGTAAGCTCGAATACAAAAGATCAGTTACGAAGTCTAGCTAATCAAGTTTCGGACTTAACTCAGAAAGTTTCCTTAGTTGAGGATTGGCGGTTAGTTGATATCTATATTGATGTAGCCTCAGCCAAAGCAAAATCAAAGCGGGAAGAGTATAATCGTCTCATTGATGACTGTCGTAATAAAAAAGTAACTATCGTTATCACAAAAAGTGTGAGTCGTTTTGGCCGAGATACGATTGAAGCATTAGAGACAGTAAGATTACTCAAGGAATTAAAAGTTCGACTAATTTTTGATCAAGAAGACATTGATACTGCCAGGGATGATAGTGAGCTACTGTTAACAATTTATGAATCTTTAGCTCAAGCTGATAATGAGTCCCGCAGTCAGAATATCAAATTGGGGCACAGGTACAGAGCGATGGATGGAACATCAAAACTCTATCATCGAAAATGTTATGGCTATGATCATGATAAAGATGGTTTGCTAATCGTTAATGAAGAGCAAGCCACAGTTGTTAGGCAGATTTTTGCTTGGTATATTGAAGGTAAAAGTATTGTAGGCTTAATTAAATTACTCGAAGAAAATCAAATTCCCTCCCCCAGAGGAAAAGCTAAGTGGTCAAAACGTGCATTAGAAACAATGTTGAGTAATGAGAAGTATATTGGGAACGTTCATTTGTTTAAGGACAATGAGTATGAAGATAGTTGTCTAGCGGAGGACAACCATCCGGCTATTATTTCTAAGTATGTATTTGAAAAAGTGCAAGCTGAGAAGGCTAAGCGGAGTAATGTGGTTAGAATAGGCGAAGAGGATGTGAGGAAGAATAGTAGGTATAGCTCAAAAAGAAGAGGTGAACAATGAAGACTAAAAAACAGCATTATATTCCGCAATTCTTTTTAAAAAAGTTTTCTGAAAATAACGATAGTTTAATTAGTGCTTATTTGAAACCTCAGGATAAATTTATTTCGACTAACACCAAAAGAATTTGTTACAGGGAATATTACTATGATCCAGATAATATGGAAAAGTTTAACACTTGGTTAGTTGAATATGCGCAGAAGTTGAAAATAGAATTAAATACTGAATTATTGACAAAAGATCAGTATATAGAATCTGTTTTTCTAAATGCTTTAGAAACAACAACGGCTAATTTTCTGAAGAAAATTTTGGAAAATAGCAATGGGATACTACTTCAAGATGATATGTTTAGAGTATGTATTTTAATTTTTATCATTAATTTACATGCAAGGTCACCATATTATAGAGGAAAGTATGAGTATTTGTTTAATCAAAGAATTGAAGCATACGATAGATTTCCAAAAGAAATACAAAAGGAATTAAAAAACAGATTGAAAATTACGGCAAAAGAACAACAAATTATTGAAATTTTAGATTTGCACCTTTATTTTGAAGATATAGTCGCAAGAAGTAAATATGAGTGGAGTTTAGCCATATTAGATAGAGAGAGTTTTTTTATAGGTGATAACTTTACTCAACTTTATGACTTAAAGGAAGTATGTATCCCAATATCATTTGATAGAGCAATTTTGATTAGGCCAAAAGATCCGAACCAACGAAAATGGTATTTGGAAAAATCTAATAAAAAATATATAACTAAATTGGGAGATAGGTCTTTATTTATCTGTTCATGCTTTCAAGATGCAAACAGTGATGTATTAATCGGGAAACGGTCTTCTATCGAAAAATATTTCAGAATTCTTGATAGAATAGAAACTTAATAATTTAGAAGGTGGGTATCAAGTGGGAAAAAAGAAAAAACGATCGAAAAAAGATTTAAAGAGAATATTTTCGGAGCAATTTCAAAGTACAGTTAGAAAAAGTAGGATTAAAGAATGTTTGCATCCTAAAAAAGAAAAATGTAGCGAGAATATTATTAAAGCTCACTCGATTCAAAATAATAAGGTCTTATCTAAACTATCAAAAAATGGCAATGTAATAATGCCGATCCCAAAATCAGATAATCCATTCCAGTTATTAACAGAATATGGTAGAAAAAGAGCAACTGTTTTTACAGGTTTTTGTGGTCATCACGACCAAATGTTCAGTCCGATTGAAGATGGTGATTTTAATTATGAAATTAAACAGGTGTTTTTATATATATACCGAGCATTTGCAATCGAATATCATAGAAAGATGGAGGGTGTTAAGCAGCAACAAGAAATGAAAAAGTTTAATACTGACTCAATAATTGATGATTTTCTATTAGGTATTACTTTAGCAAAAAGAGACATGGAAAAAGATAAAGAGTTATTTGATGCTGCTATATTGAAAAACGAATTTAACATTTTAAACTATGTTGTTTATAATTTTGATAAGGAAATAAAATTTGCTGCTACTGGATTTTTAACGCCGACAGATGATTTACAGGGGAATAAAATACAAAATTTATCAGACTTTGAGGCTAAAATGTCTAATCTATATTTTAGTGTATTCCCAGAAGAAAATAAGAGTTACGCAATTGTTGCTGGGTTAAAAAATGATGAATCATTAACCGATTATATAACTAATTTAAAAGGATTAACCCAAGAAGAACAAATAAATTTTATTAATTATTTAATCATAAAAGGGACAGAAAACTTAGTTATTAATCCTGATGCTTGGTATGCACTCACAGAAGAAGACAAAGAGAGCTTTAATTATTCATTTGCTCAAATTGAAGATTTTTTTGGATTGCCCACTGACAAAGGATATCAAATTAAAAATCAAGGGTTTGATTTATTTAATTTATGAGATTGATAGCCTACTTATTATACGAATACAAATAGGTATGATGCAAACCTTGCATTATTGATAGGATAGTATTAATTTCAGTCCGTAAATAACGGTAATTAGACTAAAGTTTACACGTTGAGTGTGTTGTCTTGATGTCAAGGGTGGAGAAATAGGACTATTCAAAACATTGATAAATAAAGGGTTTTCAAGATTGGAAGATTTTCTTCCTGACATCTGGCGGTACCTTTTAGCCTTGAAGATCCTTATTTTTATTTTTTTAGGAAACATATCTACCACAAAAATATCCGTAGGGTTGTGGAGATAGGATAGATGAAACATCCCCTACTTTTGAAATGAAGGGCTATCTCTATCTCTATTTTTAGATATACATATCATAATATTTGAGTTAAAAAGGTAATTACATTTCAAGTATAAATAGTCATTCCTATAAACTGGGTTTCTTGGTGTAATAAAAAGAAAAAGCAGGTGTGGATATGGAAAGTGAAGATAAAGTGCAAAATGAAAGTTCTAAAATTAAATTAGCCACTTAAATT
>JAEZWY010000114.1 GCA_023442905.1 Bacillota bacterium
TGGCTCGTGTGTATTTGTTTAAAGAATATTTTCCTATATAGGGTTTAATATACATTCGTATATTCGCTCTGTGTACCCCACGGGTTCCTTCTTTTACAGCTTGCTTGTAATTAGTTACCCAATCCTCAAGAAATTCTTCTATAGTTAAATTCCGAGGATTTTCTTTGAAATATTCGTCGGATGCTATTTTTCCTTCAATTATTTTGGCATAACTATTTACTTCATCAAATGACTTAAATCCTTTTTTGTGTATCTTTTTTTGTTTGCCAGTTCCGGGATTAATTCCATTAGAAATGAAAACTTCATATCTATATTGTTTTGATTTCTTCAAATAGTATTTCTTTATAGAAGCCATTAGAATTCTCCTTTCGTATTTCTACATAATAAATTCGGTTATTCGAGTGATTTCAATCGAACAATCGATTGAATAATAAAGTATTCGAAGTTTATTATTATTCTTTCGAACGTATGTTCTTTTTGATCTAAAAAGAAAAGCCCGAAGGCTAATCAAAATGCGGGGATGAATGTTTTTAAGAACATTCCTGCATCTTTTGTAACTTGAAATCCAATAACAATTTTTTGACCGTTATCTTTATCAGTTAGGTATAGTAATCCACTTGAATATTTTGACTTAGGAATAATGTCTAAATCAATTTTGTTTAAAGTATAAGTTTTCCCTTTTTCTTCAATGAATTGGACTTCTCCTGGATTCATTTGTATAAGCCTTTTAGAACTTTGAGTAAGTTTAACTTTTCCTCTACTATCTGTTTGAATAATTAACATTACAGATTGAGTAGCTTTTTCCATTGAAGTAATTTTATTTTTCTTTTTACCAAAGAGTCCCATATTTACCTCCATAATTAAACAATTTATATGATCAAATTTTATTTTGCTATCTTCCTAAAGCCAGAGATTCTCGAAATTCTTCAGCTTCAGGTTCTTTTTGAAAATCAATTGTTAAGTCCTTGTATTCTACTAATTTTTTCTCAATGTCCTCGATAGGGATTTTGAAAAATTCTTTCCTATTGTTGACTCTATTAATTCTTTGCTTATCAAAATGTTTATGTAGATCTGCTTCCAATTGATAAGCCTCATAGCTAAAAATAAGGGCGTGAACATCAAATTTGAAAGGTACAGAAGCACTGCTCAATTCAGCAATACGTTCTAACGGGTCTAATCGTCTAGTTACGCCTATTTTAACAACATCAGCTCCAAAAGCTCCAATATTACTAATTATATAAACATAACCAGCAGATGCATGCGCATTTCGATAGTCTAATTCTTCTTTTTCAGCTTCTTTATCTTGGATACTTGTTTCAAAGCCTAAGATCTGATTTTGTAACTCTATTCGTTGTTCTTCATTTTCAGAACTTTTTAGCTTGTCTTGAAGATCAGAAATCATCTTTTTGAAATGACTGATATCTTTATCAATTACTTTCTTCTGAGACTCTATTTCTTTCTGTAAAGCTTTTTCCTCTTTTTCTCGTTCACGTTGCTCTCTAAGTTCCTCTTTTTCTTCTTGTTTTTTTCGCTCATATTCATACGCACAGTGTAGTTCATCTAATTTAGATTGGAGGTACTCTTTACGAATAGAAACTAAATTAGTGCTGTTTAATTTATTCAGCTGTTCATATGAGTTTTTAATTCGTTTTTCAATAGATGCTAAATTGCTAAACTTGACTTTATTTATAGCAGCTTCACATTCATTGTTAAAAGAGCGAAGAATCTGTTTAATATTATCGTTAGTCATTTTTCGACCTTTTGCTTTATTACCATCAACAGTCCAGTTATCACTGTAATTTACTGCTGTTTTCTTTTTGATCATATATTTTTGATCTGCTCGTATATCAGAAAGTTTTTCTTTATATCCAAGAGCTGTAGCAAAATCGTATTGAGGACGATACAAGCCAAACTCTTCAAAGCGAATATCATCACTCGTAACAATTAATTGGTGCTCCAACTCTTCAATTTCAGAACTCATAGATTTTATTTTAGTTCGAAGCTGTCCTTCTTTTTCCTTGAGAGCCAGTATAATTTGTTCAATCTCTTTTTGCTCCTTTTCTTTGTCGATAATAGCTTGTTGAAGCTCCAACACTGACATTTGTTCAACGCTCAACTTAGCATTCTTTAATGCCTCTAAATCTTCGGCCAGTTCATTTGCTTGTTGCTTATATTTATTACCTTTTAAAAAATCGAAAGCTCCCATCTGGAATACCACCTCACAATGATTTTAAAACTGCAACAGTCCCATTCGGTTGAAATAGGAGAGTGTAGTTGTTTTCTGTTTTTATGCCATTGAATCTTTTAGCGTAGTATTCAATGGCTGTTTTCAAAGTTTCTACTGTGATTTGTAGGAAATTAGCACTTTCAGCAATGGTCTTACATCCGTTTTCGTAACATTTTATGATGTCGTACGGACTGACCACTAAAACTGCACCAATATCTCTAGCTAGACGTTCTTGCTTTCTATCAGATAATGTACTTTGTTTTGAAATATCTCCGACAGTTGTTAAATGATGAGCAATTTCTTCTCCAATCGTTCCAGGAAGCTCATAATGCGATTGATTGGGATTCAAATAAACAACATTGCCGTCAATAAACCCCTTTTGCTTTTCTGGCATAAGGGGATCGGATATAAAATCTAATTCGGGAGTGATGGACATTAATTCTTCACACAACTGCATCAACAAAACACCTACTTCTTTTTTTTCAAAGGGTTATTTTTTCTATATTCAATGTAACGCAGAATATCTTCAAGATCCTCTTCGGTAGTGTCATCGTCAATATGTGCAGCAATAGTCCTAATTTTATCATTTAATACTTCATTATCGATCTTATTATCTAAGTATCCTGCAAGATTCATTAATTTATCGTAACTAACATCATAGGCTTCAGAAAGAATTTTTAAAGCTTCTGGTGTAGGATTAATTGGTGTTCCTCGTCTGCTGACTCCTTTTTCTAAATCAGAAATATAAGAGTGACTTAGACGCCCGTCAATACGTTGAGAAACACTTCTTAATGATTCTTTTCCTCTTAATTCTCTTAAAAAATCTCCTAAATTGTTCGACATGGCTTCCACCTCTTATCGATATTGTAATACATACTTTACAAAAAATATATAAGAATAATGTATTTTATGGTTGACACATTGTAGTACATGAACTACAATATGTTTTGTAAGACATAGCGTACTGAAAGGGGGATAGATAAATATGACTAACTCAATAAAAGAAATGCGTATGTCCAAAGGAATCACTCAGACAGAGCTTGCTGAAATGTCGAATATTTCTCGGCCGTATTTGGCTGGTATTGAGAAAGGAGAAAGCAATCCTAGTGCACAGATTGCATTATCTATAGCAAAAGCACTAGGTACAACTGTCGAGACTATTTTTTTATTAGATTTGTCGTACAAAGACGACAAAAGAAAGGAGCCAACACGTTGCTAAAACAACAAGTATTGAAACCAGAAAATATCAAGTCCATCGAGCTTAACGCTAACGGGTCAGATAAGTGCTATACGAATCCAATTGTGATTAACGAACTAAAAGCTGGCAAAGGTGTCAAAGCAGTCAAATTAGATTTAGTAGCTGATAAAGTTCCTAAAGTGATCATTATCGGAACACCTCGACTTATTCCAGATGAAGTCAAAAAAGCGTGGGTATTATCTGATTCTGAATGGGATGAATTTTCGGTTGAAACAGCGACAATTACCAAGGAAATCGAAGGTGTTCCAGAAAACGTGCTTCCACTTGATTATCTGGTAAATAACCAGGCGGAAGAATAAACACTACTTCATAAACACTATTGGAGCTTTGTTGCTATAGTCAACTTCTGTTTGCTGAATTCCTTTTGGGTTGGTATTTGCAAAGAAGTTAACTGTATCTGCAACGTCTTGTTGATCGAATTGAGGAAGAGTATATTCCGAATGTCCTTCAGGAGCATTTTTAAACAATTCTCTAATTTCAGCAGCAATAGATTCTTTGTAAGCCATAATTTCACCACCTTTCATAGTGAAATTATAGCAAATTATATTGGTGTTAAACCGCAAATTTACCGTCAAATTACAACACAAGGAGGTTTCCAAATGAAAGACAAACCGCAAACAATCAAAGCGAGTATTGATTCGGGATTTCTACCACAATATATAGAAATGATTATTCCTGCAATTAAACGCAAGTTTAACATTTCAATCGGTATTGAAGGCGAACTGTTCATGATCCCTGGCGGTGTTGAAGAAATCATTATTCGTTTTTTGTCTACCGATGAAGTAGCACAGGACATTTATTCCTATATTGACGAAAAATGGCAGTTCGCCTCAACACCAGAACTTGTTGCTTAAGTTCATTTTAAACAACAGTTTACCGTTTGTGCCAAAAACAATAACGAATATAAGGAGTGATAACGTGCCGAAAACAGCAAAAATTGGGCGATCTTTAAAGCTTGCATTATTTCTTTCGAGTAAACGTCAGAAAGAATTAGCAATCGACGCCAAAACACCAAACGCAACGATCAGCGACCATTTTAACGGGGCCAATGTCCCTATTGATAAGGCAATCGAGTATCTAGAAGCCATGAAGGAAAATGGGTATCAAGCAACTGATGAATTAACAGGAGACATCAGTTATCAATACTTAGGGTTTTTTAAATCAATGGATGGTCAACTGGCAGATGTTAAATCAACGAACGATCTTGAGATATTTCAAGAGATCGAGTCAGATGAAAGAAAAGAACGGAAGAAGGTCGTTCAAAGGATTGTAGCTGAATCACAGGTGAGAATGCTGACTGATGTTGAAAAAACTGAACTTAGGAATTACACAGATGAGTTTCTTGATGAAATTATCGTAGAAATGGCGATCGTTTTTTCAATTTTGAAGATTTTGAACGTTACTATCCAAGAGGCTATTAAAGATAGAATGCCTCACTGGATCAAAAAAAGATATATGAGGGGGTAACCACAATGAAAATATCTCAAATGAAGAATGTTGTGCCACTTGAGAGAAGAAATGAATCGTTTGAGGTTGAGTGGAAGAAAGCAAAAGAAATCGCTGATTATCTTGGTATTTCAAGACCAACGTTATCTAAATTAACACATCGGGATGTTGATCCGATTCCTTTTTCAAAACTTAGTGGGATGCTTCAATATGATCTTCAAAAAGTGAAGGAATGGGAAGAACGTAATCGAACATACAATTACAAGGAGGCATAAAACATGAAACGATCAATTAAAGATACATTCATTGTCACAGCACTATTACTTTTTGTAGTAGCTTTTACAGCAATTCATGTAGTAGCAGGATTAGTTTTAGTATTTTTATGGTCTTTCGCAAATATTGTCTATGACATGGCTGCAAAAGATTATCAAGACAAAGAAAAAAGACTTGCTAGCCGACCAAAGCAATAGCAAGTCCATCAAGTATTTAGATAAATATCTTTGTCTCCATTTTAAAACAGAAAAGGGGAAATGACAATGAATTCTTTCGAGAACGCATTAGATCAGTATCTAACAACACCGGGTTGGGGACAGCCGACTCAAAGAGAGGAGCCAGAAAATGAGAAGTAAATCAACTCTTGAAATGACTCATGACGAGTGGTT
>JAEZWY010000112.1 GCA_023442905.1 Bacillota bacterium
TACCAAACGTTGGAAAATCAACCTTATTTAATGCATTCACAAAATCTCAAGTGGAAGCTGCAAACTATCCGTTTGCAACAATCGACCCTAATGTGGGAGTTGTTGAAGTACCAGATAGTCGTTTACAAACACTAACTGAATATTATGTACCTAAGAAAACAGTCCCAACAACCTTTGAATTTACGGATATCGCCGGAATCGTTAAAGGTGCGAGTAAAGGTGAAGGTTTAGGAAATAAATTCCTAGCGAACATTCGTGAAGTGGATGCAATTGTCCATGTAGTTCGCTGTTTTGAAGATGGAAACATTACGCACGTCTCTGGGAAAGTAGATCCAGCTGACGATATTGAAACCATCAACTTAGAACTTATTTTATCTGATTTAGAAACAGTGAATAAACGCTATGAAAAAGCGATTAAAATGGCTAAATCTAAAGATCACGATGCGGTTGTTGAAGCAAATGCGCTAGCTAAAGTAAAAGAAGTATTAGAAGCTGGAAAATCAGCGCGTACAATTACTTTCACTGAAGAAGAACAACCATTTATTGACCGTATGTTCTTACTAACAACAAAACCAATTTTATACGTAGCAAATGTAAATGAAGATGATGCAGCAACTGGTAATGACTATGTTGAAATCGTACGTGGTATTGCGAGTGAAGAAGATGCGGAAGTAGTTATCGTATCTGCACAAATCGAAGAAGAGTTAGCCTCACTTGATGATGAAGACCGTGAAATGTTCATGGAAGACTTAGGCATGGAAGAATCAGGTTTAGACCGCCTTATCCAACGCGCTTATACCTTATTAGGTCTTGAAACTTACTTTACTGCGGGTGTTCAAGAAGTACGCGCATGGACTTTCAAAAAAGGGATGAAAGCACCACAAGCAGCAGGTGTTATTCACTCGGACTTTGAAAAAGGTTTTATCCGCGCAGAAACTTTATCTTACGAAGATTTACTAACATATGGTAGTGAAAAAGCTGCTAAAGAAGCTGGTCGCTACCGGTCTGAAGGTAAGGATTACGTCGTACAAGACGGCGATATCTTACTATTTAGATTTAACGTTTAATATCATTCAGGTAAAAGGAGATTTGACCAATCATGGCATTAGGAAATGAGAAAAAATCAAGAGCCGATATTCAAGCTGAACGTGAAGCGGAAGTAAAAGCAGCCCGCCAACGTATCAAAGATGAACGTGAGGATCTTTATACAAGCTTAACCAAACGTAACCAAGAGTTTATGATTAAATTCATGAATGAAATCAAGGCTTTAGGTTATGATGGTGATCTTGACTTAAAAGAAAATCAAATGCTACATACCCTTTTAACAGAGCAAGACAAAGGGGTTACAGCTAAACAATTATATGGCACACCAACAACTTACGCCCAAGAACTACATGAAAACCCTAATGAGGCGAATGGTTCATCACCAGCAGGCGATAGCCCATTTTGGCACTATTGGGTTGAAGGAGGCTTATTAATTGGTGGTGTATTTGCTGGTATTTCAGGATTAACCCTATTAATTGGTTCTGAAAATGCGAGCTCAGGACCAGCTGGTTTATTCACCCTAATCTTGAACTTTATTATTGGAGGATTAGCTATGGCTGTGTTGACAACCAACCAACCTGATATGTCTAAACCGAAGAAAGAACGTGGCACTATGCGCTATATCTTGATTTCAGTAGCTGTTCTATTAGCTTGGATCCTACTCATTTCTTTAACAGAATTTCTACCAACAGGTATCAATCCAAAATTACCGCTATTCGCTTATCTAGCACTAGCTGCCCTTGGTTTAGCAGGCAGATGGTGGTTTAAACGTGAATTTGACATCCAAAATACTTTATTCTAAGCAAATCAGTCTGTCAGTAAAGCTGGCAGGCTTTTTTTAGGCAAATAAACCTATTGACCGAGTTGATATTTTTGGCATCATGTAGAATCTTCGTTAAGATAAAGGTATTAAATATACAAAGGACGTGTAATAAAATGGATGCAACAAATATTGATTTTTCAACTGTTTCAGATGAACTAGGCTTTCGTTACGGGAAAGCGGACGCGCCGGTAAAATTATATGCTTACTTAAACGTAGAGTGTCCTTTTTCCCGGAAATTCGAACAACAAAATACAGCCATTATTCAAGAATTTGTTGAAGTAGGTAAGGTGCAGTATATTGTTAAGCCAGTTGATCGCCCAACTGGTCACTTGCGTAAAGGGAATGTCATGCATAGTTATCTGACTTACGATGATCCAGAAAACGCCTTTAAGCAGTTAACAGAGATGTTTGCAACCCGACAAGAATGGACAGAATTGGATGAAGCGGGCGTAGCTGAATATGCTGAAAATCAATTAGGTTATAGTAAGCAAGACCATGACGATACCCAAGAAGCGATTAAAGCAGAAGCTGTAGAAGTAGGGACAAAAACTGTGCCAACAGCCTATGTATTTGGTCAAGTGTTCGATGAACATGAAGACAATAACACCATTCGTGACTGGTTTAATGCAGCATATCAAACGGCAACTGCGACAGAAGCATTTGATTTTGCTGCCGATAAATTAGATTTAGATAAGGTTACAGATAAACGTGCTATCAAATATGGTCAAGATGACGCGCCAATTAAAGTGACAGAGTACTTGAATTTCCGTTGCCAAGGATCTAAGAATTTTGAAGATAAGATGTCAGAAAAGTTAGAAGCTTTAGCAGATGAAGGGAAAATTCAACGGATTATCAAGCATGTAGATATCGAAAAAGCAGGCTTGTCAAAAGGGGAAGCCATCAACCGTTTTGTAGATTACAAAGACCAAGAAAAAGCCTATAAACAATTTAAAGAGATATTCGCTCGCCATGGAGAATGGAAAACCACTGATTTTGCTGGTATCGTAGACTATGCTATTGAAACTTTGTCATATCAATATCAAGGGAACCGACTACAAAATGATATTGTAAAAGCAGAATTTGAAGCAATTGGTGGTACAGTTACCCCAACAATTGTCGTAAACAATGAGAAAGCTTTTGTAGGTCCAACAGCAAGTGAGGACTTAGCAGCTTACTTAGATGAGAAAATTGCTCAGTAAATAGATTATCAAAGGAGATAGATATATGGCCTTTCAAACAGATAAAATTACCTATCAAGATGCTATCAAATTGGGTAAGGATACCGCTAAGGTAAAAATTGTTGAATATTATAACTTAGCATGTCCAGATGCCTTAAGTTATCAAGAGCAATTTGCTTTTTTCTTAGACCCTTTGGTAAAAACGGGACAGGTACAACGTATATTAAAGCACTATAATAAGACTAGTCCTCGCTTACAAAAGGGGAATGTTGTCCATGATTATATTGACTATGCAGAACAAGAAATTGCTTATTCGATGGTGGACCAATATATGCGGTCACAAAATGACTGGACCCAATTAGACTTGGATAAAGTTGAGGCTTATCTAGCACAACAAGGGCTAGTACAACAAGATAATAATGAGCTTTCAGCACGTGTATTTGAAGAAGCTCAAGCGGTAGGTGTAGGTGCTGTTCCAACAATTTTTGTGGGTGACCAAGCTTTTGTTGAGACAGTAAATCCAGAGTTGTTTAAGCAAGCAATTATGGAGCGAATCTAACTTATATAAAATGTCTATTTGATAAAAGCGTATAAATTAATAATTTTGAGTCGTGATGGTATGTCACGGCTTTTTATGATCATTTACTTCAAAAAAGAAACCTTTTTTAGA
This sequence comes from Bacillota bacterium, assembly GCA_023442905.1. GTDB lineage: Bacteria > Bacillota > Bacilli > Lactobacillales > Aerococcaceae > Aerococcus. The sequence goes on from JAEZWY010000112.1 coordinate 3,716, forward strand.
AAAAAAACTATTTCCGAACATTAACAATTGATGCAATAATTTGAAACAATATACGCTAGTCCCAATTTAATTAAAAACGAACGATATCTTTAATAAATAAAAATAATACATTTATTTACGAAATATAATGGTTGACCTTGTTGATTAATGGTGGTAGGATAGTAAAAATCAATTTTACAAAGAAAAGGGGAATGAATGAAAATGACTACTGCATGGGAAAACAAATTCGCTAAAGAGGGATTAACATTCGATGACGTCTTATTAATGCCAGCACATTCTGAGGTGTTGCCAAATGAGGTAGATTTAGGTATAGAGCTAGCACCAAACTTAAAATTGAATATCCCAATCCTTTCAGCATCTATGGATACTGTAACTGATGCAAGTATGGCGATTGCTATGGCGCGTCAAGGTGGTTTGGGTATTATTCATAAAAACATGACGATTGCCCAACAAGCAGATGAAGTGCGTAAGGTTAAACGTTCAGAGTCAGGTGTCATTTCAGATCCATTCTACCTATTCCCAGAATCACCAGTTCACGAAGCAGAAGCATTGATGGTTCGTTACCGTATTTCTGGTGTACCAATTATCAATAATGAAGCAGACCATAAATTAGTGGGTATCCTAACAAACCGTGATATCCGTTTCTTAGAAGACCATGACCAAGCGATTGAAAATGTGATGACTAAAGACAACTTAGTTGTTGCACCACAAGGAACTTCTCTAGAAGAAGCGAGTCATATCTTATATGAAAATCGTATTGAGAAATTATTATTAGTTGATGATGAAGGTCGTTTGACAGGTTTAGTCACTATTAAAGATATTGAACGTGTGACAGACTATCCAAATTCAGCTAAAGATGCTAAAGGTCGTTTGATTGCTGGGGCAGCCGTTGGTGTAACATCAGATACGTTTGAACGTGTTACGGCCTTATTAGAAGCGGGTGCAGATGCTATTGTAATCGACACAGCTCATGGACACTCTGCAGGTGTTTTACGTAAGATTGCACAAATCCGCCAAGAATTTCCGGATGCTACTTTAATTGCTGGTAACGTTGCAACTGCTGAAGGTACTCGTGCTTTATATGAAGCAGGCGTTGACGTTGTTAAAGTAGGGATTGGACCAGGTTCAATTTGTACAACCCGTGTAGTTGCTGGTGTGGGTGTACCACAAATTACCGCAATTTATGATGCAGCCAATGTTGCTAATGAATACGGAAAAACGATTATTGCTGATGGTGGGATTAAGTACTCAGGTGATATCGTTAAAGCCTTAGCAGCTGGTGGACATGCAGTAATGCTAGGTTCTATGTTAGCTGGTACAGATGAAGCACCAGGTGAATTAGAAATCTTCCAAGGTCGCCAATTTAAAACATACCGTGGTATGGGATCATTAGGCGCTATGAAGAAAGGGTCTGCAGACCGCTACTTCCAAGGCGAGGTCAACGAAGCCAATAAGTTAGTACCTGAAGGAATCGAAGGACGCGTAGCTTATAAAGGGGCTGTTTCTGGCATTATCTTCCAATTACTTGGTGGTATTGAATCGGGTATGGGTTATTGTGGTGCAGCAACAGTTGAAGCCTTACGTCAAAATGCACAATTTATTCGCATGACAGGTGCAGGTTTGATTGAATCGCATCCACATGATGTACAAATCACCAAAGAGTCACCAAATTATTCAAGAGGCTAATCAGTTTACGACAATATTATTGAAGGGCAAGTGGAGTCAGCAAGACTGCGCTTGCTCTTTTTCTATAAGAAAAATGATAAATAAAGGTGGATGAAGCTTGTGAAATCAAGTCTTAAGGCATTCTTAACTACTTTTGAATAGAAATATAGGACTTATGTGGCTGGGGTTTGTTAAAATAAGGTAGAGAAACTATAGAGTTCGGAGGATGACCTATGAAAATTTTAATCACTGATGATGATAAGGAAATCGTTGAATTATTAACTATTTATGCGACAAATGAAGATTATGAGGTAGTCCAAGCTTTTGACGGCGATGAAGCATTGAAGAAAATTGCTGAAAATCCTGATATTGCTATGATGGTATTAGATATTATGATGCCTGGAAAAGACGGGATTACAGTAATTAAAGAGTTACGCAAACGTGACGTAGATATGCCTATCCTATTATTATCGGCTAAATCATCTGATATGGATAAAATTTCTGGTTTAACAACAGGTGCAGATGACTATGTGACAAAACCATTCAACCCATTAGAAGTCATGGCGCGTATTAAGTCATTATTACGCCGTGCTAGTGCCGGTGGTGATGATTCTGCCACTATTGAAGTGGGACCACTTGTGATCAACAAAAATTCCCATGAAGTAACAACGACAGATGGTCAACAAATTCAACTAACTGCACTAGAATTTGGTATATTATACTTACTAGCAAGCAATCCTAATAATGTATTCTCAGCCGATGAGATTTTTGAACGCGTATGGCAGCAAGAATCGGTTGTATCAGCCAAGACAGTAATGGTTCACGTGAGTCACTTACGCGATAAAATTGGTGAAGCGACCGGTGGCGATAAAGTGATCTCAACTGTTTGGGGCGTAGGTTATAAGATTACAGCTTAAAAGCTTTTTTGGAAAAGGGGTGAAGCGTATTTGCTGGCACCCCTAGTCCTTTTTTATGTTAGTCGTTTAGATGAGTAGTAGTGATAGAGGTGAGCTCTTGCAAAAAAAGAAAAGTAGAATGCATACGGAGCTTTTTTTTGAAGCGATTGTATGGCTAGCGATATTGGTCATTCTGTATTTTGGGTTAATGTTCGTGTTAATCACGGTCTATGAAACCAATTATTCAGTCTTGTTACGTACATATCCTGGCTCTTTTTTTGTCCATCCACAATTTCAGCAAAATTTCTTCCTAAGTTTAACCATGGTTTACTTGGTGATGAGTATTTCTTTTGTGGGCTGGCGGATTTACCGGAGGCTTCGGGCTGTTCAATTAGGATATGTGCTTGAAGAGTTACATTATATTTCCCAAGGGAACTACCATCATAAGATTTCTACCTCTGATATGAATGGTATGCAGCCGGTTGTAGATTCGATTAACCGGTTAGTAGACTCTACTGTAAAAGCCAGAGAAGAAGAGCGACGAATAGAGCAGTCTAAGGATGACTTGATTACTAATATGAGTCATGATATTCGTACACCACTTACTTCGGTTATTGGTTACTTGACCTTGTTGAAGCAAGAAGAGTTGAAAGATCCGGAAAAAGCGATGAAGTATATCAATATTGCTTATGATAAAGCGATTCAAATGCAACGAATGACGGAAGACTTGTTTGAATATACTAAAGTTAAACAAGTGGATACTAAATTGGCCATCAGTCAGATTAATGTGGTCCGCATGGTAGAACAAATTACAGTAGAATTTGAACTAGAATCCAATAAAGTTGGTCGCGAGTTTCAGATTATTGCTGAACCTGATGACAATATTCTTGTAGATATTGATCCAGAAAAATTTGTTCGAATCTTTTCCAATTTATTTACCAATGCCTTTAAATATGGTGGAAAGGGTAAGTATATCCGGATTTCAATTTATCAAGACCGTGAAAGAACAAAGTTTGTCGTTGAAAATGACGGCGCTAAGATTCCTAAAGGCCAATTAAAGGACCTTTTCCAGAGATTTTATAGGGGGGATAAATCTCGAACTGAGCCACAGACTGGTAGTGGTTTAGGTTTGGCGATTACGCAATCAATTGTTGAATTGCATCATGGTGAAATTTACGTGGAATCAGACCATAAAGGCACACGGTTCATTTTCACCATACCTAATCGCTTTGAAGATATAGATGATCATGTAGAAATGGAGCGAATGTAAGTGAAGAATAAGTTGACAAAAGTTTTTACAACAGCCTTAGTTACTTTGTTGGGTCTTAATTTGGCTCAAGGCCCCATGGCTGTACTAGCAACCGAGAATACCACTGTTACGGCTAGTCAAACAAGTGACGCAACAAGTGGTACTGTGTCTGAATTTTCAGATGAAATTACGACAAATTACGGTTTAAACCTAGATGCGGCTATGGCAATTGATAGTGATTCTGGTCAAATTTTGTTCGAGGAAAATAGTGCAGAATTACACGGAATTGCGTCATTAACAAAATTAATTGCCCTTTATGTTGTTTATGATGAAATTCAAGCAGGGAACTTGAGTTTTGATACTAAAATTCCGGTATCAGAAGCTGTTTCAGCTTTATCGGTGGCAGAGGGTCTATCTAATGTACCTCTAGAAGAATCGACAGATTACTACACAGTAGATGCTTTAATTGATGCTGCTGTAATCGGGTCAGGTAATGCTGCAGTTGTTGCTTTAGCAGAACATATTTCTGGATCAGAACAAGCCTTCGTTGAGCGTATGAGTGATAAACTAACAGAATTAGGTATTAAAAACTTTGAATTATATACTGCTTCAGGTCTGGCTGGTTCTTGGTTAACGACAACTGATGGTTCTGCTTCACCTTACTCAATGGATCAGGAAAATATGATGCAAGCCCGTGATATCTTGTTTGTTGCGCGTGAAATCGTGAATGAATATCCGGATGTCTTAGAGCGTGCTAATGTCACTTCAAAAGAATTCCAAGTATCTGATACGGAAACGTATACCTTAGAAAATACCAACCTATTTTTACCTGGTAATGCGTATGAACGTGATGATGTATCAGGATTAAAAACTGGTACAGAAACGATTGCAGGACGCTGTATTATCATTATGAGTCAAATTGATGGACGTGACATCATGCTCGTGACCTTAGGCGCTGAAACTGAAGCAGAGCGGTATGAAAATACAGGTACCTTACTTACTGCCCTACAAGAAAACTTGGCTTATACAACGCTTTACGGAGAAGGTACAACGTGGTTACCAGCTGAGAATGTTACTATATACCAAGGTGTAGTGGATGGTGTAGACCTAAATTATGCTAAAACAAATGCCCTATTCTTACCATACAATTATGATTTAGAAAATAATACTACATTAACTTATGATGCAGCATTTCAATATGACGCTGCTGGCAATCTAGCGCTTACAGCACCATTATCGGTTGATCAAACGATTAATACGTTTAATATGACAGTTAATTTTGATGAAAGTCTCTTTAATCAGCTAGATATGTCAAATGCAATTATTCCTGCAGAAGATGTTGATAAAGTAAGTATTGTTGTCCAAGTTGCTCGTATCATGGAAGATTTATTCAAAGGGTGGATTCAAGATATTCAAGGCGTATTTGGTTAGTTACCATAATAGCTTGTGCTGCATCATGTAAACCTATGGGATAATTGACTTTTATTTGCCCCGAATATATAATGGAGGCAATAAATGAAAAGTATCGATTGTGATTAGTAGTATAGGCTGATTTCTAGAGAGCTCGCGGTAGGTGAAAGTGAGTAATCAAGTGATATGAATCCACACAATCACTGACTACGAATATGAGGAAAAATCCTGATTAAGTAGAGCCGGGTTAGCCGTTATCTAATGAGCGTAAGACATAATATTTTTGTGTCTTAAAGTAGGGTGGCACCGCGCAATAATATATGAGTTCTAAGCTATTTCGTCCCTTCCAAATTTTTGGGAGACCGAAATAGCTTTTTTATTGTTTAAATATATAGGAGGAATAAAGATGATTGATATTAAATTACTAAGAGATAATTTTGAAGCGACAGCTACAAAGTATGCTAGTCGTGGTGTTGCTAAAGAGGAGTTAGAGCGCTTAATTGATTTAGATGGTCAACGTCGTGAAGTAATTTCTGAAACAGAAACTTTAAAAGCAGAACGTAATGCTGTCTCTGATGAAATTGGTTTACTTCGTCGTAATAAAGAAAACGCTGATGATAAAATTGCTCGTATGAAAGAAGTAGGGGAAGAAATTCTTGTTTTAGATGAAAAACTAGCAAAACTAGACGAGCAAGTAACCTATATTATGGATCGTTTACCAAACTTACCGCATGACTCAGTACCAGTTGGAGCAGATGAAGATGACAACGTTGAAGTTCGTCGTTGGAGCCAAGCGCCCAAGTTCGATTTTGAACCAAAAGCTCATTACGAAATTGGGGAAGCATTAGGTATTTTAGACTTTGAACGTGGGGCTAAAGTTTCAGGTGCTCGGTTCTTATATTACCGCGGTCTTGGTGCCCGTTTAGAGCGTGCTGTTTATAACTTTATGTTAGACCAACACCAAGAAGAAGGGTATGAAGAAGTTATTCCTCCTTACTTAGTGAATGACAAAGCTATGTATGGTACTGGC
>JAEZWY010000140.1 GCA_023442905.1 Bacillota bacterium
AAAGGATTGACCTTATGAAAAAGTTTTTTGATGAAGTATTCTCGATTGTAATTTCTGTCGTTATTGCACTGGTTATTTTCTGGGTGGTAAGAACATATTTATTTTATCCATTTAGAGTTGACGGTGATTCTATGGCAAATACAATGATCGATGGGGATCGGTTTGTTCTTAGTTTAACAGATGAGATTGATCAATCTGATATCGTTGTCTTTCCGGCACCAGACGGATCTGGAGATGAATATGTTAAACGGATTATTGGTGTCCCAGGTGACACAATAGCGTATAAAGATGATGTATTATACATTAATGATGAAGCGATTGATGAACCTTATTTAGATTCTATTAAAGAAGATTATTTTGAGCGATTCCCTGAAGATACTACTTTCACTAATGATTTCACCCTTGAAGAAATTACGGGTGAAACAACTGTTCCAGAAGGTAAATACTTCGTTTTAGGTGATAACCGCGAAGTATCTCATGACTCACGTTACTTTGGATTTATTGACGCTGATAGCGTAGAGGGAACAACGCATTTTAGATATTGGCCATTAGCTGACTTTGGTAGTGTTCAATAAGAGATAAAATAATAAAAAGTTGGCGTTATTTGCCAACTTTTTTACATGAAAGGAGCTTAACCATGGCACATATTCAATGGTATCCTGGCCATATGGCTAAGGCAAAAAAAGAGGTTCAAAGCCAACTAAGTGCAGTTGATATTGTATTAGAAATAAGGGATGCACGTATACCTACCGCTAGTATGAACCCAATGTTAGATGAAATTATTAAAAATAAGCGCCATATGATTGTTTTAAACAAAAAAGATTTGGCAGATCCCCAACAAACGAAGGATTGGGTAAAAGCTTTAAGTGGCGAAAATAAAATGGCTATTGCTATTGACTCTAAAAAAAGCAGTGACATGAAATTATTCCGCCAAGCTTTAAAAGAATTCACCCAAGATATTCAAGACAAGTGGCGTAATAAAGGCATTTTACACAAGTCTATACGCGTAATGGTGATTGGTATCCCAAATGTTGGTAAATCAACCTTTATCAACCAGTTTACTAAGCAAAAAAAGGCTCAAGTAGGTAATAAACCTGGGGTAACTAAAGGACAACAATGGATCAAAATTGATAAAGATTTTGAGCTATTGGATACGCCTGGTATTTTATGGCCGAAATTTGAGGACCAAGAAGTTGCAGACAAACTAGCACTCACTGGTGGGATTAAAGATACCCATTTTTACAAAGATGATGTGGCGCTATTTGCTTTAGAGTTTTTCTTACATTATTATCCGGATGCAATCAGTAGCCATTATCCAATTAAAGCTGAAGATGTGCATCCACCGTATCCTGAACTTTTGATGGATCTAACTAAAAGTATGGGTATGCTAGAAGACTTTGATCGCGCTGCTGACAAAATTATCCGTGACTTCAGAGATGGCAAATTAGGTCGCATGACTTTAGACCGAATTGAAGAAGCAAACATCCTAGGAAACAAAGAGGTTAGTGATTAAATGTTGAATGATAAAAGAACACTATTTGATCTAGCTGATTTGCCCAATTTAAAAATCAGTCAAATTCAAGCTAACTTAGCTTCTAGTGATGTTGACCCCAACTATGTCCAAGCACTAAGAAATGATAGTCGTAAAGGGGTGCAAAATGCCTTATTAAGGTATGATAAAGCCCTTCAAAAGCAAGAAGCAATCCTTGATCAAATTGAAAACCTCAAAGTTAAAGAAAATGAGCTACGTCAACAAGGCTACCAATTCATCGCTGGGGTGGATGAAGTAGGGCGAGGGCCTTTAGCCGGACCTGTTGTTACTAGTGCTGTCATTTTACCTGCTGATATGCCGGCAGTTTATTTCAATGACTCTAAACAATTATCGCATGCGAAACGCCAATCCTTAGTAGCGGATATTGAAAAATATGCTATTGCAAAAACAATTGGCATTCAATCAGCTGAGGAAATTGATCAAACCAATATTTTAATAGCAACAAAACAAGCCATGTTGTCTGCATTAGATCAGTTATCACCATCTCCTGACTATGTTTTAATTGATGCGGTATACTTAAATGATTATCATAAGGCACCGCAAGAAGCGATTGTAAAAGGAGATGCCACAGTATACGCTATTGCTGCGGCATCAATTTATGCTAAGGAATACCGTGATAAACTGATGGCCAAATATGCAGACCTCTATCCAGGATATGGGTTTGAAGCTAATGCTGGATACGGTACAAAACAACATCTTGATGGTTTAGAGAAATATGGACCAAGCCCCATTCACCGCAAAACATTTGCCCCTGTTAAAAAATACCTATAATTTATTTGGCTTAATTTCACCGCCTCTACGTATATACATATTAAGGGGTGGTTTTTTTGTTATTTGAAATTGAAAATCCTTATATTGATATGATGCTTAAGAATGAAGAAGATATCTTAGCAATGACTGGATCAATGTTAGTTTATGCTTTTGAATCTGCCTTATTTACCTATAAAGAATTAGCTGCTATTATCCAAGCACAGGTAACAACTATTGAACAATTAGAAAGTCATATTTATGAGCAAGTAGATCAGAAGAAGATACAAGCTTGGCAACGATTTAAGCAAAAGTATTCGCTTGCTTATTTTAGAGACTTATATAGTCGCTATGATATTCATCCGGTCACCATACTTAACCCACAATCATATCCAAAGGCATTGCTCCAAACTTACCAACCAAATTTGGTATTATTTTGTCAAGGAGACTTGGCTATTTTTCAAAAACCTGCCATTTCAGTTGTAGGATCTAGAAATATGTCTGCTTATGGAAAAGTAGCAATTGAACAGCTTGTACCAGAATTAAGTGAAGCAATGGTGATTGTATCTGGGCTAGCTAAAGGTGTAGATGCTTATACCCACCAAATAGCCATGGAAAATGGAGAAACGATTGCAGTCATTGGTACAGGATTACTAACTGCTTATCCCAGTGAACACCACAAAATCCAACAATACATTGCGCGTCATCACTTATTAGTTTCTCCTTTACCAAATCACGCTAAGATTCAACGTTGGCATTTTCCTTATCGTAATTTAGTTATTGCAGGGCTAAGTCAGGCTACTATCGTTGTTGAAGCAGCGGAAAAATCAGGATCTCTCATTACTGCTAATTATGCCTTACAAGAAAATCGCCAAGTTTTTGCTGTTCCAGGTGCCATCAATAATACTTTATCTTCAGGGTGTAATCATTTAATTTATTACGGTGCAACCCCGGCATTACAAGCTTCAGAAATCCTTCGTGACTTATCTAGTAATATCTAAAACGGATAAAATTTGCGAGTTAAATCAACTTTCTTCTATAATAAAATAAATATTTATTGCTTGCTTATTTTATCTTTAGGTTATATATTCATTTGTAGCAATTAATTTTCATATTTGACAAATGCTATTAGAGTAGCATAATATGTAAAGCGATTTAGAAATGGATATCAGAAAGGAGCTTGTCGTTGGCATATAAATATTTAGTAATCGTAGAATCTCCGACGAAAGCCAAAACTATAGATAAGTACTTAGGCAGAAATTATAGAGTAGTAGCCAGCAAAGGGCACTTACGTGATTTACCAAAATCGCGTATGGGTATTGATGTTAAAAATGACTATGAACCTGACTATATCAACATCCGTGGTAAAGGCGACTTAATTAAAGAGTTACGTAAAGATGCAAAGAAAGCAGAAAAAGTTTTCCTTGCAAGTGACCCGGACCGTGAAGGGGAAGCAATTGCCTTCCATTTAGCCCACATCTTAGGTTTAGACGCTAAAGATCCTATTCGGGTGACCTACAATGAGGTAACCAAAGAAGCTGTTAAAGAAGCGATTGCAAATCCGCGTCCAATTAACATGGATTTAGTTGACGCACAGCAAGCGCGTAGAATCTTAGATCGATTAGTAGGGTATAATTTGTCACCTATGCTATGGAAGAAAGTGAAGAAAGGTTTATCCGCTGGTCGGGTACAATCTGTCGCTTTGCATATGATTATTAACCGAGAGAATGAAATTCGCGCTTTTAAGCCTGAAGAATATTGGACAATTGAAGGTTCTTTTATTAAAAATCGGAAGACCTTTAAAGCCAATGCATCTAAATTTAAAGGTAAAAAACTAGATTTAAAAAATGAAGATGATGTTAAAGCATTTATGGCCGAAATCAAGAGCCAAGACTTTACAGTGGAGAATGTGACGGAAAAAGAACGTAAACGTAATCCACAAAAGCCTTTTACCACATCATCCATGCAACAAGAAGCTGCAAAAAAATTGAACTTCCGTACCCGTAAAACGATGATGGTTGCACAGCAACTATATGAAGGGATTAAGTTGGGTAGTGGTGCGCCAGTAGGATTGATTACCTATATGCGTACAGACTCTACACGTATCTCTGATTCTGCTAAAGCTGGTGCAAAATCTTATATTACGGATACATTTGGGAAAGAATATTTAGGTTACCAAGCGGCGAGCAAACAAGCTCAAAGTGCTCAAGATGCCCATGAGGCAATTCGTCCTTCAGCAGCAGACCGCACACCTGATTCAGTTAAAGACTACTTGTCTCGTGATCAATTCCGCTTATATTCACTAATCTGGTCTCGCTTTATGGCTAGTCAAATGGCACCAGCTGTCTATGACACGGTATCTTATGATTTAGTACAAAACCAAGCAACTTTTAGAGCGAACGGTTCAAAAATTAAGTTTGAAGGTTATCAAAAAGTCTATACCGAAGCGAATAATAAAGATAATATCTTACCCGAATTAGTAAACGGTGAGACTGTGAAATCCAAAGATTTAGAACCAAATCAACATTTCACACAACCACCTGCTCGCTATACAGAAGCTTCTTTAATTAAAAAACTTGAAGAAGATGGTGTTGGCCGTCCATCTACCTATTCACCAACAATTGAAACTTTAATCAAACGCTATTATGTTAAATTGGAAGCTAAACGATTTGAACCAACTGAACTTGGTGAAATCGTCGACAAAATGATAGCTGAATTCTTCCCTGAAATTGTAGATACATCTTTTACCGCCGAGTTAGAAAAGGAATTAGATGGTATCGAAACGGATCAAAAAGAATGGGTTGAAGTGATTGACGCCTTCTTTAAGCCATTTCATAAAGAGCTTGAAAAAGCTGAAGTTGAGATGGAAAAAATCGAAATTAAAGATGAACCAGCTGGTTTTAAATGCCCAGTTGATGGTGGTGAAATGGTGATTAAAATGGGTCGTTATGGGAAATTTTATGCTTGTGCAAACTTCCCAGAATGTCGTCATACAGAAGCCATCGTAAAAGAAATAGGCGTAACTTGTCCTAAATGCCATGAAGGTCAAGTTGTAGAACGTAAATCGAAGAAAAATCGTATCTTCTATGGTTGTTCTCGATACCCAGACTGTGATTTTACAGACTGGAATAAACCAGTAGCCCGTAATTGTCCAAAATGTGACCATTACTTGGTTGAGAAGAAAATCCGTGGTGGTAAACAAATTGTTTGTCCAAATGGGGATTATGAAGAAAACGTTCAAAAAGGTGAAGCAGTAGAAGACTAATTTACCTAGATACTTGAAACGATAAAGCAATATTTGAAAACATCCTTTTTATTGTGGTACATTAAGACCATTAATAGAGAGGGTGTTTTTCAATGCCAGCAAAAGATTTTAAGAGTTTATTTAGAGACTATTTGACTCACGAAAGACAATATTCCATGGAAACGATAAAGGCCTATTTAGCTGATTTAGATAGCTTTGAGTCCTTTATGGATGAGGCTGGGATCCATGAGTATGATCAAGTTACCTACCGTGATATTCGAATTTATTTAGGTAACTTACAACGTGCAAACTTATCAAGAAAATCTATTTCCCGCCATTTATCAAGTTTGCGATCCGCATATAATTTGCTACTCGACCGCGGTTACATAAGTGAGAATCCTTTTAATTATGTAAAAACAGCTAAAACTGGTCTTAAGTTACCTGATTTTTTCTATGAATCAGAAATTCAAACTCTTTTCGACTCCGTCCAAGGTTCTGACCCCATTTCACTCAGAAATAAAGCCTTATTAGAATTTCTATATGGGACTGGTGCCCGTGTGAGTGAAGTAAGGGATCTTAGCTTAGGACAAATAGACCTAAATGCGGATATCGTTCTGTTACATGGTAAAGGGCAGAAAGATCGCTATGTCCCTATTGGCTCTTTTTGCCACGATGCCCTAGTAGAATATTTAGAAAACGGTAGAAAGCAGCTGATGACTAAAGGTGATTTGAACGAAGAGGAACACGTGTTCGTGTTTGTTAACTACAAAGGGGAACAATTAACCAGTCAAGGAATTGCTTATATTTTAGATCAAATTGTGAAGAATTCAGCCACTACTTTGTCTATTCATCCTCACAAACTACGCCATTCTTTTGCTACACACCTACTTAATAACGGGGCAGATATTCGAACAGTGCAGGAGCTACTAGGTCATGCAAGCTTATCGACTACACAGATTTATACGCACTTATCAAAAGAGAAACTAAGAGATAATTACTTACAATTTCATCCGCATGCTAAGCAGAAAAAAGAGCGTCTCCAGGATTAGACTGACTAATCTGGAAACGCTCTTTAGCATTACGTTAAAGTTTAATTAAATAAAAGTAGCTCTAAATAACTTTAGTTATGCTTATTTTTTCTTATTTTTGTTTAAACCAAAAGGTACTTTAGATTCTGTTCCTTGACGAATACGTTTAATATTGTCTTTATGACGTATAACAACAAGTGTTAGGACTAAAGCAGTTGCTAAGGTTAAGACCCAATCTTGATATAGCAAACTTAAAATTGTTGCGAATATAACCGCAAAAATGCTGGAGAAACTCACCATACTCGTGATAAATAAAGATGCGAAGAATGATGCAATAGAAATCAATGCAAATATTGGATGGTATGCTAAGACAACACCAAATGAGGTTGCGACAGCTTTTCCTCCCTTAAATTTTAAGAATAGGGGGAAAGAGTGACCAATAATAGCCATACCGCCAAATAATAGTGGATGTAAACCTGCTTGTAGCCAAACAGCTAATAATACAGGGATTGCACCTTTTATCATATCACAGATAAAGACTAGTACGCCCCCAACGGTACCAAAAGCACGGAAGGCGTTTGTTGTCCCAATATTTCCGGAGCCAAATTGGCGAATATCTTTTTTATAAATGAGTTTGCCGACAACTAATCCAAAGGGAATTGACCCTAACAGATAAGCGACAACTAGTAATATAATCGTTAACATGATTTAATTCCTTTCAATAAATCTATAGCGTTCTTATATTATATCATTAATTCGAATGAATATAGATTTATTAGATAATTTTAAATATTGCATAACCATTCACCTAGTTATGGAAACTAAATGAATCATAAGAATATTTTCTTTCTTTCGATTCATTTTAGGCTATAATGTATAAGTTGCGCATAGTTAACTGCGACAATGAATAAGGATACCATTTGGCAAATCCGCGGTTTTAATATATTATGAAAAAGATTGAAAGTGGGGTAAATAATTTGGCCAAACCAACAAAGCAAAATAATAAATCAACTTATGATGAAAGTTCGATCCAGGTACTAGAAGGTCTGGAAGCTGTTAGAAAACGCCCCGGTATGTATATCGGGTCAACTGATGCACGTGGTCTACACCACTTAGTGTATGAGATTGTCGATAACTCGATTGATGAAGCCTTGAGTGGTTATGCTGACCACATCACAGTGACACTTGCTAAAGATGGCTCGGCAATTATTGTCGATAATGGACGGGGAATGCCGATTGGTAAACATACCAGTGGTAAACCAACAGTAGAAGTAATCTTAACTGTCTTGCATGCTGGTGGTAAATTTGGTGGTTCAGGTTATAAAACATCAGGGGGACTTCATGGTGTAGGTTCTTCTGTAGTAAATGCTTTGTCCAGCAAATTTATTGCTACCGTCCATCGTGATGGTAAGGAATACTACCAAGAATTTACAAATGGTGGTAAACCTGGCAAACCAAAAACAAAAGCCTTTAAGACAAAAAACACGGGTACTAAAATTCAATTTTATCCGGATGCAGAAATCTTCGGTAATATTAAATTTGACCCAAATACTATTCGAGAACACTTACGTGAATCTGCTTTCTTATTGAAGAACTTGCGTATCGACTTTATTGATGAAATTAATGAAACTGAAGAAACATTTCATTATGAGGAAGGTATAAAAGCTTTCGTAGATTACTTGAACGAAGATAAAGATGTTTTACATGATGTGGTCTTTTTCCAAGGGGTAGAGAACGGGATTGAAATAGAATTAGCCTTTCAATATAACGACGGCTACTCTGAAACTGTCCTATCATTTGTAAATAACGTCAGAACTGCTGATGGTGGTAGTCATGAATCAGGTATGCGGACTGGTTTAACGAAGTCATTTAATGAGTATGCACGTAAAGTAGACTTACTAAAGCCAAAAGAAAAGAATCTTGAGGGTTCTGATGTGAGAGAAGGTTATACTGCCGTCTTATCGTTACGAGTACCTGAAGAGATCTTACAATTTGAAGGACAAACTAAGTCTAAGTTAGGTACACCACAAGCTCGTTCAGCTTCTGATAAGATTGTATCTGAGAATTTAGCTGTTTATTTAATCGAAAACGGAGAAACTGCTCAAATGCTTGTCCGTAAAGCTTTAAAAGCTCGTGAGGCAAGAGATGCTGCGCGTAAAGCGAGAGAAGCTTCACGTGGTGCCAAGGGTAAACGTAAAGAAGTATTACTTTCTGGTAAACTTACACCCGCTCAAGGCCGTAATGCCAAAAAGAATGAACTTTTCTTAGTTGAGGGGGATTCTGCCGGTGGTTCTGCTAAACAAGGTCGGGACCGTAAATTCCAAGCAATCTTACCCCTACGTGGTAAAGTATTAAATACAGAAAAAGCTAGTATTCAAGATATTCTAAAAAATGAAGAGTTAAATACTATTATCTATACTATTGGTGCAGGTGTAGGTGCTGAATTTGAAGTTGAAGATGCTAACTACGATAAAGTCATCATCATGACCGATGCGGATACCGATGGGGCACATATCCAAGTACTACTGTTGACTTTCTTTTTCCGTTATATGAAACCTCTAGTCGAAGCTGGAAAAGTCTATTTGGCTATGCCACCTCTATACAAGGTCTCTAAAGGTAAAGGTAAAAATGAGGTTATTGAATATGCATGGACCGATGATGAATTAAAAGTTGTTACGGACAAAGTTGGGAAAGGTTATATTCTACAACGGTATAAAGGTTTAGGTGAGATGAATGCTGACCAGTTGTGGGAAACGACAATGGACCCAGAAACACGTACCTTAGTGCGCGTAACGATTGATGACTTATCTTTAGCTGAAAAACGCGTATCTGTTCTAATGGGGAACAAGGTAGAACCACGCCGTAAGTGGATTGAAGACAACGTAGCATTTACCATGGACGAGGAAGATACTTTATTAGAAAATGCCTCAGATACAGATATTAGCGACAAAGAAGAAGTTGTTGAAATTTTAGAAAATCAAGCTAATGTACATACAAATGAGCATTCAGATAATATAACTGGTGGACAAATTAATTTATTTGATGAAGATGGTGATTATTAATGGTTGAAATTCAAAAATTAACATTAGAAGAGGTTATGGGAGACCGATTTGGACGATACTCTAAATACATCATCCAAGACCGGGCCTTACCTGATATTCGAGATGGATTAAAACCAGTACAACGTCGAATCTTATTCGCAATGTTTCAAGAAGGGAATACTTCTTCTTCAAACTTCCGTAAATCCGCAAAAACGGTTGGTAATGTAATTGGTAACTATCACCCACATGGGGATTCATCTGTATATGAAGCGATGGTCCGGATGTCTCAAGACTGGAAGAACCGTGAAGTGCTAATAGAAATGCACGGAAATAATGGATCAATGGACGGGGATTCTGCAGCTGCCATGCGGTATACGGAAGCACGACTATCTAAAATCGCTGATGAATTGTTACGTGATTTAGATAAGGATACAGTTGAAATGATCCTTAACTTTGATGATACAGCCGAGGAACCAACAGTGCTGCCCGCAGGTTTCCCAAATTTACTGGTAAACGGGGCTACTGGGATTTCTGCTGGTTATGCGACCGAAATTCCACCACATAATCTTGGTGAAATTATCGATGCCACAACTTATCTAATTGACCATCCAAATGCAAGTGTCGACAAGCTAATGGACTTTGTTCCTGGACCTGATTTTCCAACTGGTGCAATTATCCAAGGAAAAGATGAATTAAAGAAAGCTTATACTTCAGGTCGAGGTAAAGTAGTCGTTCGTTCAAAACACCATATCGAAACAGAACGTGGTGGCAAAGAGAAGATTGTGATTACTGAAATTCCTTATGAAGTAAATAAAGCTAATCTGGTACGAAGAATGGATGAATTACGCTTAAATCGCTCTATTGACGGTATCCAAGAAGTTCGTGATGAAACTGACCGTAACGGACTACAAATCGTCATAGAATTGAAAAAAGATGCTAGTGCAGAAGCTATCCTTAACTACTTCTACAGAAATTCAGATTTACAAATTAACTATAACTTCAATATGGTCGCGATAAATGATCAGCGCCCAGAACTAGTCGGCATTAAAGAAGCACTAAGCGCTTATATCGGCCATCGTTATGAAATTATTCGCCGTCGTACAACTTTTGACTTGAATAAGGCACAACGACGCTTACACATTGTTGATGGCTTAGTGAAAGCTATGTCGATCCTAGATCAAGTGATTACTACAATTCGTAATTCCAAAAATAAAGCAGATTCAAAACAGAATTTAATTGAGGCCTTTGATTTTTCAGAAGCACAAGCGGAAGCTATTGTCAGTTTACAATTGTATCGTTTAACCAATACAGATGTGACCGCCTTGGAAAATGAGCGTCTACAATTAAATGAAGATATCGCATCTTACCAAGCGATACTATCTGACGATAAGGTCTTATATGGCCGGATGAAATCAGAATTAAAAACAATTAAAAAAGCTTATGCATCTGAACGACGAACTGAAATTCAAGATGAAATTCAAGAAGTAATCGTGAAGAAACAATTGCTAATTCCTGAAGAGGATGTGGTGGTTGTCGTTACACGTGGTGGTTATATTAAGCGGTCTAGTTTACGGTCATTTAAAGCTTCCGGTGTTGAAGAAGTTGGTTTACGAGACGGAGACCATGTTCAATTCCTAGAGAAAATGACTACCTTAGACCAATTAGTCTTTATTACCAATAAAGGTAACTATATCTTCCAACCAGTATACGAATTACAAGATATTCGTTGGAAAGACTTAGGTGAGCACGTTTCGCAAAGAATCGCATTTGCAAGCAATGAATCTATTATCGGTGTATTTAAATATGATGAAAATAGCAAAGATAACTTATTGCTCGCTTCATCAGCTGGTATGATTAAGCAAACAGCTTTAGCTGAATTTAAAGAGTTCCGTGGCCATAAAAATAAATCTTCCTTGGCGATGAACTTGTCTGGTGATACCGACCAAGTCATTGGCGTATACCGAATCGGTAGCGAAACTAACCAAAGTCAAGCACAAGTGATTTTAGTTACCCACTTTGGTTTTACTTTGAGATATAGTATTGATGAAATTTCTATTATCGGTGCGCGAGCTAAAGGTGTTAAGTCCATTAATCTTAAACAAGATGACTATGTGGTTGGTCTTTCTTATGCAGCCATTCCAGATGATAATTTACAGTTGATGATGGTGACGCAAAGAGGACATATGAAACGATTGAAATGGGCAGAGATTAATGTACTTGGTCGTGCCAAACGTGGCTTAGTAGCGCTCAAAGAATTAAAATCTAACCCACACCGTATCGTCGCTGCCTTTGAGGTAGAGGATACAAAACAATTGTTTGAAATCGTTACTAACCAGTCTTATCGAGAGAATTTTAGAACAGGTGATGTACCAATTGCTAACCGATATTCTAACGGATCTATGCTAGTGGATGAGAAAGAACTTGGTCAGATAAATATAGTTACGCCACTTATCGACTTCACATCTTTTGATCCTGAAAAATAAATTTTCAATTAAGAATCTAACGCCTGCCAAATTTATATTGTTTTGGTGGGCGTTTTGTTATAGTCTAAATTTAGAAAAACGATAATTACTTAACTTAGTATTGATAACTAGATATTAATAGCATTCTTCGCTATAATGAAAGAGATAAACATTTGTTCAATCTTTTTATAACATTAGAAAGTGGAGAAATGATAAAGGAGAGTTTTATGGAAGAAGTAGTCATTGTTGCAGCTAAACGTTCTGCAATTGGAAAATTTGGTGGCCAATTCAAGGGTATTTCAGCCGTTGATTTAGGTGTAGAAGTATTAAAAGAAACATTAGCATCAATTCAATTAGATCCAACAAAAGTGGAACAAGTATTTTTAGGAAATGTTTTAAGTGCTGGTCTTGGGCAAAATGTTGCGCGTCAAGTAGCTTTAAAATCTGGTTTATCTAACGAATCAACCGCAGTTACGATTAATCAAGTATGTGGGTCAGGTTTACGAACAGTTATGATGGGCGCACAAGCAATCATGTTAGGTGATGCTGATATCGTAGTAGCAGGGGGTACTGAAAATATGACCCGAGCACCGTACGTTATTGATTCCGCACGTTGGGGCCAACGTATGGGCAATGGCCAAATGATTGATACGATGCAACATGACGGGTTAACAGATGCCTTTTCTAACGATGCCATGGGAATTACAGCTGAAAATATTGCAGAACGTTATGGTATTTCAAGAGAAGCCCAAGATGAATTTGCAGCGGCTAGTCAAATTAAAGCCGTAGCAGCAAAAGAAGCTAACCGTTTTGCTGAGGAAATCGTTCCAGTAACTATCCAACAAAAAAATGGTAGTCAAGTTATAACAGAGGATGAAGGTCCGCGCGCAGGTATTACACCGAAACGATTAGGCAAGTTGCAACCAGTATTTAAAGAGGATGGTACAGTTACAGCAGGAAATTCTTCTGGTATAAACGATGGTGCAGCGATGCTTGTATTAATGTCTAAAAGCAAAGCTGATGAATTAGGTTTAAAACCAATGGTATCTATTGCATCATATGCAACTGGAGGAGTGGATCCTTCAATTATGGGAACCGGTCCAATTCCAACAACTTTAAAAGCGCTGGACAAAGCTAATATTACAGCTGAAGATTTAGACCTAATTGAGGCGAATGAAGCATTTGCATCGCAAGCACTTTGCGTTACTACAAGCTTAGAATTGCCTGCAGATAAGGTTAATGTAAACGGTGGTGCGATTGCCTTAGGTCACCCAATAGGTGCGTCTGGTGCCCGTATTTTAGTTTCACTGATTCATGAAATGCAAAAACGCCAGTCTGTATATGGCTTAGCTACATTATGTGTTGGCGGCGGTCAAGGTGTGTCTGTAATCGTTAAACAATCCATTTAAAAAGTATTCTTTCAAGCAAATGATTTGGACTTTAATTGGTTCATGTTAAACTATAAGTAAATATTATTAATTTGGAGGGAGCAATTTAATGACTATTCCAAGCTACACTGCACACGACGGGACACAAGTACCACAGATTGGGTTTGGTACCTATAAACTGAAAGGTTTTGAAGGTGTTGATGCCATTCAATCAGCTCTAGAAGTAGGTTACCGCTATTTAGACTCAGCTTATAATTATGAAAATGAAGCAACCGTAGGGGAAGCTATCCGTCGTTCAGGTATTGCAAGAGAAGATATTCAAGTAGCTTCAAAATTACCTGGTCGTTATCATAAATTTGATGATGCCTTAGTGACAATCCAAGAGTCATTATTACGCGCTAACTTAGACTATTATGACTTTTACTTGATTCATTGGCCTAATCCAAAAGAAGACCATTACGTTGAAGCTTGGCAAGCACTCATTGAAGCTCAAAAACGTGGATATGTAAAACATCTTGGTGTAAGTAATTTCTTACCAGACCATATCGACCGTATCGAACGTGAAACAGGTGTACTACCAGTAGTCAACCAAGTAGAAATGCATCCTTATTTCCAACAAAAAGAACAAAGAGCCTATCATGAAGAAAAGGGTATTATTACCCAATCTTGGTCACCATTTGTTCGTGCCAATGAAAAAATTGATAAGTCTATTCTTGAAAATGAAGAAATTAAAGCAGTGGGGGATAAATATGGTAAAACAGCTGGCCAAACAATCCTACGTTGGCAAACTCAATTGGGTGCCATGCCAATCCCTAAATCTAGCAAAAAAGCGCGTCAAATTGAAAACTTAGACTTCTTTGACTTCAAGTTAGATGAAGATGATTTAGCAGTATTTGATCGCTTAGACAAAGTGGATGGTCGTGCAGCTAACCAAGATCCGGCAGTATATCAAGAATTTTAATAAAATCAATTTTAGTTAGACAAATCATATATGAAAGGAATTTTTCGGATTTTTCGAAAAGTTCCTTTTTTCGAATTAATCTATGTTAAAATGTGATTATCATTGAATTCAAAAAGGAGCAATAAACGTGAATAAAATTTTAGTTTTCGGACATCAAAAT
>JAEZWY010000048.1 GCA_023442905.1 Bacillota bacterium
TCATAGGATCAACGGCATTACTTAAAATAAGATCAACAGTTAGATGGAAATCTTGATTATTGAATACTTCTTCATTAGCATTTTCTTCACTTACTTCATCATCATGTGCACTATTTATATTGTCAGCTTCGTTATTCGCTAGCTGACTTGTCGCTTCCTCATTTTCAGCTATTTCACTTTGAACTGCAGTTGCTGTACGTTCATCAATGTCTACAGCTTCCATTAAGAAATCTTTTAATTGTGTTTGCCGACTTGCATCCACATTTTGAATTGCTGTTTGAAAAGCTTGAGGTTCTCCACACATAATTAGAGATTGCTTAGCACGAGTAATCCCAGTATACAATAGATTTCGTTTCAACATCCGGTGATGCTGTGGAACTAAGGGTACAATCACAATTGGGAATTCAGAACCCTGTGACTTATGAATCGAAGTACAGTAAGCTAAAGTAATTTCATTGAAGTCATTTCGTTCGTAGGTCACTTCAACCTCATCAAATTGCACCACGATCTGATCAACTTTATTGGTTGTTTCCTTAGCAAAAAAGATTGCTACAATCTCCCCTAAGTCACCATTAAAAACATTCTTCTCTGCTTGATTCTTTAACTGCAAGACCTTATCGCCAACTCTAAAGGTTTGCTCAAAGTATACCAATTCACGTCGTTTACCATCTTCATTGGGGTTTAACACGGCCTGAAGCCGTTCGTTAATATGATTAATTCCTGCTTGTCCTTTATAAAGAGGCGCTAGAACTTGAACATCGCGTTTTTGATAACCCTTCTCAATCGCCCTTTTTGCTACAATAGCCACCAGATCTGCAATTTGACTCGCCTGTACTTTGAAAAATGACCGATCTCGT
The DNA here is from genome assembly GCA_023442905.1 of Bacillota bacterium. Lineage (GTDB taxonomy): Bacteria > Bacillota > Bacilli > Lactobacillales > Aerococcaceae > Aerococcus. Next base: position 858 of record JAEZWY010000048.1, read on the forward strand.
TGGTTCATCATCAAGTCTTTAGGCACAATTCCTTGTTTAATCTGATGGGCCAATTGCACAATAGTTGACTGGTTTTTCTGACGATAAATTTCATCTAATTCACGCGTTTTAACCGTTTGAGAAGAAAGTAAATCTGCGAGTACCTGACCGGGCCCTACTGAGGCTAATTGGTCTTTATCACCAACAAATATGACTTGCATAAATGATGGTACACTTGAAAGTAATTTAAAGGCCAACCAGGTATCTACCATAGACATTTCATCAATAATCAACAAGTCTGTCTCTAATTGAATACCAGCCTCTTCACTATCCTCGCGGTCATCTTCTTCACCTGTTAAACCAAGTAAACGGTGAATAGTAGAAGCTGGTAAACCTATCATTTCAGTCATCCGTTTAGCTGCTCGTCCCGTTGGTGCTGCTAATGAAATAGGAAAAGCACCAGGATCATATTCTTCTACATTTAATGAAATACTATTTAGGCGGGCATATAACTGCACGATACCATTCAATACCGTTGTCTTACCTGTTCCAGGCCCCCCAGTTAAGATGAACATTTTAGATGTTAAAGCTTCCTTTATTGCCTTTTTCTGCGCTTGTCCATAGGAAATACCAAGATCTTTTTCCAATTGTTCAATCTCTTCATCTAAATCAACACCAAGATATTGGGGTTGGTATTGTGGTTGTTGCATCTGACTCATCATTTTTGCAATACCAGCTTCTGCAAAATACAAGGAAGGTAAAGCAACTCGCCCCTCTTCAGACAGGATTAACTTACCTGTCTCATTCATGTCTGAAATAGTATCTTCAATTAATTTAGCATCAATAAATTGAGACTGTCCATGCATCAATACTTCTTGTGTTTTTTCAATAAGTGGCTTTTCCATCACATAAGTATTACCTGACTCAAAGGTAGCCACGTTCAACACAAACATTACGCCACCAGCAATCCGAACTGGAGAATCTAAAGGAAAACCAATATTTAAAGCAATTTGATCAGCTTTTTGGAAACCAAATCCACGAATATCATCAATTAATATATAAGGATTTTCTTCTATGATTTCAACTGCTTCATTATGGTACAGACCATAAATTTGCCCTGCCAGTCTTGAAGAAAAGCCCATTTCAGCTAGTTTTACAAAAACCTGCTCATTTCCTTTTTGTTCCACCATTCTTTCATGTAAAATGGTTCGCGTTTTTTTAGAGAGACCCTTCACGGCTTTTAAGGCATCAGGATCATTTAAAATGATATCTATCGTCTCATCACCGAAAGTGTCCACAATACGACTAGCGATTGTATCTCCTATACCAGGAAATTGCTCTGACGACAAGAAACGAACTAATCCCTCTTTAGAGGTGATTTTTTGCGCTTCATAGGAAGTCACCTGAAATTGAACACCATATTTTGCGTGGTCTACCAATTTCCCATTAAAGTGATATGTAGTGCCATCTTGGATAGATGGAAAATTACCAGTCATCACAATTTCTTTTTCTGAATACATTGTATTCGTTTCATCAATTGCTACTGACATTACCCGATAAAAATTGCTCTCATTAAAAAAGAAGGTTGCCTTTACTTCACCTATGACATAATCTTCGCTTGATAGTTCATTTTGATTTTGTCGCATGTTGGCTGCTCCTTCCTCATCATCGTAATCCCTATAATTATAGCATATTCAAGCTAACTACAGATGATAGATTTGTAACCTTATACCATTGTATACCTGTCATTTTTTATGCAAAAAAAGACGTGACCATGACATCACGCCTCTTCTATGTTAGTTTGAATTATTTTTAATTATTGAATTCAGTTTGATTAAACGTATTGTAATTCTACTACTTCACTATTCTTAAAAGCAGCATCAATTGTACCGCCACCTAGACATTCTGGACCATCGTAGAAAACAACAGCTTGTCCAGGGGTGATCGCACGTACTGGTTCCGCAAAAGTAATTTTTGCAGTACCATCTTCATTGATATCAACATGGACTTGTGTATCTTTTTGACGGTAACGGAATTTCGCTGTGCAATCAAATGATGTTGCCGTAAATTCGTCATCGACAAATGATAGGTCACTCGCCATTAAGTAGTCAGCATATAGCTTATCATTATGGAAACCTTGTCCCACATATAAAACATTTTTAGCTTGGTCTTTTCCTACAACGAACCATGGTTGATCAGATTCGCCACCACCACCGATACCTAGACCTTTACGTTGGCCAATTGTATAGTACATAAGGCCCATATGGTCACCCATTACTGTACCATCCTCAGCAATCATTTTACCTGGTTGTGCTGGTAGGAAGTTTCCTAGAAATTCTTTAAAGTTCTTTTCACCAATAAAGCAAATGCCAGTTGAGTCTTTTTTCTTAGCTGTTGCCAAGCCTGCTTCTTCAGCAATTCGACGTACTTCTGGTTTTTCTAAATGACCTAAAGGAAACATTACACGTTGTAATTGGTCTTGTGATAATTGATTAAGGAAGTATGTTTGATCTTTATTATTATCTAAACCACGTAGCATATGTACTTTACCTTTTGCATCTCGTTCAACTTGCGCATAATGGCCAGTTGCAACATAGTCTGCACCTAACTCTAATGCGTAATCTAAGAAAGCCTTAAATTTGATTTCCTTATTACACATTACATCCGGATTAGGTGTCCGATCACGTTTGTATTCATCTAAGAAATAAGTGAATACCTTGTCCCAATATTCCTTTTCAAAGTTAATTGAATAATAAGGAATACCAATTTGTGCGGCTACTGCTGCAACGTCTTTGTAGTCTTCCGTTGCTGTACAAAAACCATTTTCGTCAGTGTCGTCCCAGTTCTTCATAAAGATACCGATGACATCATACCCTTGTTCTTTCAATAATAAAGCTGTCACGCTGGAATCAACGCCACCACTCATACCTACTACCACACGGGTATTTTTGTTTGGATTATTTTCTACCACAACATCACCATCTTTCTGCCATAATTTTACGATTGAAGGTCGTATATTAGGTTGTTAGTAGAGATTATAAAATCACAAGTACAGATTATACAGGCAATAGCAAAAAAAGCAAGCAATACGCTTACTTTTTTCGAGTATATTTATCAATTATAGTTTATACAATTTGTTCCAAGATGCCAGCAGTTACCATATCTGCTTGTAATCGCTCTACTGCTTCTTGAAGTGGTGCCATTTTGTCATTCTTATACACGTTAACAACCTGCATACCATTTAGGTTGGTCACAGTCATAGAAAAACTATCCAAACTAGCATTTACTTTCATTTTGAATAAGACTTCCCGGCTGTCATTAAATGATGCCGTCACAATACGTTCAAATTCGAAGTTACCTTGTCTACCCTCTTGGAAACCGTAGTCTCTAAGAGTATATTTCTTCACTGTATCAGCTAATTTGAATTTTCTATTTGCACCTTTTAATTGGGCACTTGCTGTCATTGCCATCCTCTACACTCCTCCACTAGAATTAGAAATGAATTAATTAATTGAAGCAAAAATATCTAAAATTTGATCAATGTCAGAAAAATCAGTTGGATCACCAAAAGAAATCCGTAAGCTTTCTGCGACACGTGGTGAATCTGACCCATACATAGATACCAACACACGGGATGGTTCAAGTGACCCTGCCGTACAAGCAGAGCCGGCTGATAAATAAGCGTCTCTTAAATCAAGCTTAATCAGGACTTGATCTGACGCATGTCCTGGCCAATAAATATTTAAGACATGGGCTAATTCAGCTTGTAATGGTCCATTAATTTTAAAATCTAAACCACGTGCTTTTGCGCCATCTAAGAAATACTGACGCAATGCTTTTAAATGTTCTTGGTGTTTAGCCATATGTTCATATTGCTTTTCAATTGCCTTAGACATACCCAAGATTAACGGTAAGGCTTCAGTTCCTGCTCGGTGTTTATTTTCTTGATTTCCACCACGTACATAGGGTGAAAAGTCGGCCTTAGCATTTCGGTAATACATAAAACCAATCCCCTTAGGACCATAAATTTTATGGGCAGACATTGACAAAGCATCGATATGCATTTTTTCCACATCTAAAGGAATGTTTAGGTAGGTTTGAACTGTATCGGTATGGAAGAATATATCCCGTTCATTTAATAGGTCTCCAATAGCTTGAATGTCTTGTAAAGACCCTACCTCATTGTTACCTGCCATTATAGATACTAAAATCGTATCTGGGCGAAGGCTGGCTACCAATTCATCAAAATTGATATGGCCTTCTTCATCAAACCCTAAATAAGTAACTTCAAATCCTTGCGTTTCTAAGTGTCGCATTGTTTGATATACACTAGAGTGTTCTGCAGCTGTCGTAATTAAATGTTTACCTTGCTCAGATAGACGAGCCACGGTTTGGTTAATCGCTGAATCATTCGATTCTGTTCCACCAGAAGTAATAATAATATCATCTGCAGAGGCATTTAAAGTATCTGCAATTTGTCTGCGAACTGATTCCACCTTCTGCTTAGATTCACGCCCAATTTTATACAAGCTCGAAGCATTTCCAAAATCATCACGCATTGCTTGGCTAATGACTTCAATGACTTCTGGATCAACCGGCGTTGTAGCGGCATAATCTAAATAAATTCCTTTCATTATTTTCCTCCTGTAAATTTTGTTTTCTCTGGGAATAAGAAAGCTAATAGATCTTTTGTAATTCGTTTGCCTTCTCCCAATGCTGGATAAATGTGCATCATCATCATCGGATTAAAGTTGGCCTCAATTAAAGCATAATTATCCGCAGTTGCTGGTGTACGAATATCTTCTATCATCAAATCTAAACCAGTAATATTCACCCCTAAAACCTTAGCCATTTTAATGGCAATCTCTTTATATGATTCATGCATATCAGCTAAAACTTCGATAGAGTCTCCACCGGTTGAAATATTCGAATTTTCCCTTAGAATAACTTGGATTCCTTTAGGGATGACATCATCCGGCGTATAGCCTTGCTGTTTCAAAGTATTCACTTCGATTTCACCAAGTTGAATAATTTCTAATGGTGAACGGTGGTCACGCCCTCGCTTAGGATCTTCGTTCTTTTTCTCTACGAGTGCTTTAACTGTAGATTGTCCGTCTCCAATCACATTCGCACCCACACGATTTACAATAGACAGGACTTTTCCTTCTTGAACGTAAAAACGGTATTCAGTTCCAAAGGCAAAATCTTCTATTAATATTGTATGGTCTTCCTTAAATGCAATTTCAAGTGCAGCTTTAAACTCCTGTTCAGAAGCACCTTTTTTGAATATAGAAATCCCAATCCCCATATTAGTTGATTTTGGTTTAATCACAAATGCTTTTTCTGAATATAAATTAGCCACTTTCAAGGCTTCCTCAATCTGATTAAACTCTAAACTCTTTGGCACATGAATACTATGTTCCGCAAGCAATGCTTTCGTAACTACTTTATTTTCCATAACGTAATGGCCAATATAAGGATCTTTACTTGTAATATTAGCATTCTTCACAATTTCTTTATGTGTTTTATATTTCAATCGAATCATCTGATCATCTCGGTCTAAGATATCCATTTGATAGCCTTCTTGAATCGCATCAAACATCAAAATTTGTGTAGATAATTCCATATCCTCAAAACCACCTAAAGCATATGGCTTCTCCCATGCCGACTGGTATAAGTCTTCTGCTAGTTGACGCCCCGCTTCAAGATAGCCATCCACATCTTGCATACTAGTCATCATCTTACCAGCTGGTGTTAAGGCAGGATCCTTCAACCGTTCTACCATCACTTCTGTAGTATCTATAATCGACCGGTCTGCATCTATAGCCACTAACATATCTTGCATTTCTGCTAGGATTGCTAATCCTTCTTCCATTACTTGTGTTTTTGAGAAAGTGTCCTCTTCAGCTACCTTGGTTTTTAAATCAATACCATAATGAACATCTGCCATGCTCGCATCTTTTCCTGACCAAATTAAGTAAAGAATAAAGTACTTCATAAAGTCAATATCGGAAGCTTTAATCCCGTATGGCGCATCCGGTTGTATATCTATGAGTCTAAATTCAAGGTATTTAATCCCTTTATCTAGCAAAGAGCGTGCCTTGTTAGCACCTCGTAAGCGAACGTTTGAATAAAATTCTTTTTCTGCAATCAAACGTTTTTCCGTCACATTAGCTTCTAGTTGTGCGACATAATCCTCTAAGTTATCGTAAGTAAACGTCACATCATCTTTGTTGATATAACCTAAATGAGAGTTTCGAATTGACCGGACTGGGTGATCAAATTTATCTGATGGCACACGGAAAAAGCTATCATCCGCTATAGGTGCTGCTCCAAAAAGATAAACTAAGAGCCACTGGTAACGCAAGAAATTGCGGGCTAAACGTAAATAGAAGTCTGATTGGAAAGCTTTCAGTGATTGGCTATTCCCTTCGACTGACTGTGCTTCTTCATGTAGTTTTTGAATGAAGACCGGTGAAACCTGCATGTTATAGTGAATACCAGAAATCATTTGTAGTTTTTTTCCGTAAACTTCTACTAGGTAATCACGGTACTCAACTGCCGAAGCATCCTCTAAGTCTGCAACTTCAATGGCTTCATCCTCAGGTAGGACTGGTGGCATTGAAAAAGGCCAAATACGCTCTTCTTTTGTTAGTGATTCTATAGCCACTTCATGTATTGCCTGCAACCATTCCATAACTTGATCACTAGCATATACTGGTGGTGTCACTAATTCTAATTGCGACTCTGCAAAGTCTCGTTGGATATAAAATGATGACGTTGACCCATCCACTTGTTTTGGATGAGGTGTTAGGGCTAGCTGGCCCGCTGGTGTAATCCGATGACCCTCGCGCTCAATACCTACCGATGCCTCTTTAAAAGTGTGGCTAATATCTGCTCGTTGAATGAATGTCTGTAACCAATTCATATATGTTCTAACTCCTCATCTACTCTTCTACCATCATCACGATGGTTGTTCGACTTATTTTATCATTAAAGTCGTCATCAGACCATTTATCTAGCTTATTATTTTCCTATTAAACGAACGTATATTCGTCAATTTTAGTCGCCTATGGTATAATTAAAGAGAATATAGTCAAGAAAGGAGCCAGATGAATGGGACAAAATACGCCCTTAGCTTACCGTATGCGACCACGGTCAATTGACGAGGTCGTTGGTCAACAACATTTGGTTGGGGAAGGCAAGATTATTTTTCGAATGGTAAAAGCCATGCAATTGTCATCCATGATTCTCTATGGACCACCTGGTATTGGTAAAACTTCCATTGCTTCAGCCATCGCTGGGTCTACTAAATATGCTTTTAGAAAATTAAATGCAGCCACAGATAGCAAAAAAAACTTACAGGCTGTTGTGGACGAAGCTAAATTTTCTGGTGGTCTCGTCTTGCTATTGGACGAAATTCACCGATTAGATAAAACTAAACAGGATTTTCTATTACCGCATTTAGAATCAGGACTCATCACCCTTATTGGTGCAACCACAGAAAACCCCTTTATCAATACCAGCCCTGCTATCCGGTCTCGTGCGCAAATATTTCAATTGGAACCTCTTGATGAAGCAGATATAAGAACTGGATTAGAGCGCGCTTTGACGGATAGCGAACGCGGTTTAGGTGCTTTTCCTGTGGATATTGATGATAATGCCATCGACCATTTCGCCCATGCAGCTTTTGGTGACTTACGTTCTGCTTTAAATGCGCTTGAATTAAGTGTTCGATCAACTGATGAGAATACAGAAGGTCGTATTCATATTACACTAGAAATTGCAGAAGAGAGTATGCAGATGAAATCTTTCTCCCATGATGCTGATGGTGATATGCATTACGATGTTATTTCTGCCTTTCAGAAAAGTATCCGTGGTAGCGACGTAGATGCAGCCCTCTTATACGCTGCTCGCTTAATTGAGGCTGGAGAATTGACCATTTTATGCCGACGTCTATTAGTTATTGCCTATGAAGATATTGGTTTAGCCAATCCACAAGCAACAGAGCGAACGGTAGCAGCAGTTCAAGCTGCCAACCAATTAGGTCTACCTGAAGCCCGAATTCCATTAGCTAATGCGATTATCGACTTGGCGCTATCACCAAAATCAAATTCTGCTATTGAGGGCATCGACGCCGCCTTATCAGATGTAAGAGCTGGTAAAGCTGGCTTAATCCCTAAACATCTTAAGGATGCCCATTATAAAGGCGCAGAAAAACTAGGTCATGGCGTAGAATACAAGTACCCTCATGCATACCCTAATCATTGGGTAGCACAGCAATACCTACCTGATACGCTAGTTAACCGACGTTACTATCAAGCGGGAGATACTGGTAATTATGAACGTGCTTTAGCAGAAAACCGGCGTAAACGTGAAGGTAGATAAATTTAGTATAAACTTGAAAAATACCTTAGTTACCTATCTTCCAAAGCTTAAAAACTTGAAATTATGAATAAAAGCTTGTATGATGATTATAGGAAGAATTACTCTGTAGTGTTCGCGATTTCTTTACATGTGTTGACCGAACAATTAGCTATCTAGGGAACTGCCAAGGTTTATGGATACAACGCCTCACCACGAGGACTGTTGAAGTAGATATGTGGTTCCCACCTGTATATCAATGCGGGTTCAATACAGATAGATCTCATCACGGCACATAACGGAGCTCTTTTATAAAATTAACTTTTTAGAGGATGCGTTTATCGCATCCTTTTTTTGTTATCCTTTTCTTTTGCTTTTGCTTATCCTCGCCTGCAATACTGGTATATTGCTATCAGTTTTTTACCTGTATAACTGCAAAATGATACTTAAGCGCTTACTTTATGCTTTTTAAGTGGTATAATAAATACAAAGGAGCGTGAGGAAAATGTATCAAGAATATTCACGTATATTAGCCCCAATTGATGGTTCAGACGAGTCTAGATTAGCCTTTAAAAAAGCGGTAGCAGTTGC